>JAFNYE010000086.1 GCA_017383345.1 Alistipes sp.
GAACAAATTGCTCAGACTTTAACCCGTATTGTCAGTAGCGAAATTAAGGGCGTTAGCGTTAAAGTTAACTCTATTTCGCTCAAAGGTGGCAAGGTGAAAGTTTATACATCGGTTGCAATGTCATACTATCCTGTTCGCGAGGATAATCTTGCTGCAATGTGTGACTCTATTCGCCTCTATCTGCCCTCTAACTTGAGTAGTAAAAAGATAGATATCATCTCTGAAGGTCACTCGTTGGAAGAGTACATTCCGCTCTATTATCGCAACTCTCCAAAGGGGGTAAAACCCTTTGTTAATGCCTCTGAGGGTGGTCAGTTAGTGCGCCCCGAGCGCCTATATAGCATCACTCGCGGTCTGGCGGGTCGTCACATTGCTCTATGGCAGAGTCACGGCTATTATTTCAATAACAAGAAGAACGATTGGGATTGGCAGCGCTCGTTGTTATGGCAGACTGTTGAGGATTTATATACCCAGAGTTATGTGCTGCCATATCTTGTGCCAATGCTTGAGAAGGCGGGTGCTACGGTAATGCTGCCGCGTGAACGAGATTTTCAGACTCAGGAGATTTTGGTTGACAATGATGGTGAGGACTATTCGGAGAAGATAGGAAAGTATAATTGGCAAGCTATAGAGGGTGGTTTTGCCCACTTGCAACAACACTATCTGACGGGACAAAACCCATTTACTCACGGCTCTAACCGCGTTACACGGACGGTTACGGGTGGAGATAGACTCTCTCTTGCTCGCTGGTCGGCATCGTTTGCCAAGAGTGGAGAGTATGCAGTCTATGTTAGCTATAAGTCATTCCCTGATAGTGCTGATGGAGCGTTGTATGTTATCAACCACGCGGGAGGTCAAAGTCGCGTTCGAGTTAATCAACTTATAGGTGGCGGTACTTGGATATACCTCGGTACATATCGCTTTAATGCGGGCGAGCAGAGGGTTGTTGTGACACTCTCGAATAGTTTTAACCAGGAGGGTAAGGTTGTTAGTGCCGACGCTGTCAAAATTGGTGGCGGTTATGGTAATATAGCCCGTACGGTGTGCGACTCGTTGCGTGTTGCTGGTGCTGATTATACCCCTATTACAAGCGGTAAGCCTCGTTTTTGTGAGGGTGCGCGATATTGGTTGCAATGGGCGGGATTTAATGAAGATGTTTATGGTCGCTATAATGACTGTGACGATTATAAGGAGGACTACACAAGTCGCGCAGAGTGGGTTAATGCGCTTATGGGAGGCTCTGATAAATTGCCAAAGAGTGAAGGCCTCGGTATTCCTATTGATTTGACGCTTGCTTTCCATACTGATGCCGGCGATACGGGTAATGATGCCACTATCGGTACATTGGGTATCTTCTGCACAAAGGATAATAGAGGCAAATTTGAGGATGGAGTCAAACGATATCGCTCGCGTGATTTGACGGACCTTATTATGACACAGTTGTGCGACGATATCAGGCGTACATACGAGCCACAGTGGCGTCGTCGCGGTATGTGGAATAAATCTTACTATGAGGCTCGTGTGCCTTCTACACCTACAATGTTGCTCGAGTTGCTATCTCACCAAAATCTTGCAGATATGCGTTTGGGTCACGATCCTAACTTCAAGTTCTTGGTCTCAAGAGCAATTTATAAGGCTGTGCTGCGACATATATCGGCTCAATATAATGTGCCATATTGTGTTTCACCTCTGCCTGTCTCCGATTTTGCTACTGTTCCTACAGGTGGCGGCGATGTGTGCCTGAGTTGGAATATGACTGCAGACTCGTTGGAAAGCACAGCCAAGCCGACATCATATATTGTCTATACCCGTATTGGGGATGCAGGGTTTGATAATGGTAAGGTGGTTACTGATAATCGTTTGGTAGTCAATCAAAAGCCTGATATTATATATAGTTATCGTGTGACAGCCGTTAATGCTGGTGGCGAGAGTTTCCCAAGTGAAATTTTGTCTGTATGCCAACTCTCTGAGGCAAAGACTACAACTATGATTATCAACGGTTTTGATAGAGTGGCGGCTCCTGAGTGCCGTGAGGATGGTTTTCATAATGAGTATGATAGCGGAGTGGCCTACCTTCAAGATGTTGCCTTTATTGGTGAACAGCGCAATTTTGTCCGTCCGTCGCGCGGTGAGAAGCGCGAGGTGTTTGCTTTTGGAGCGTCGTGTTCAAATGAAGCCGGTAAGGTTGTGGGTGGCAATAGTTTTGATTATCCCTACTTGCACGGCCAAAGTATAGTTAAGGCGGGCAGTTCGTTTTATTCTGTATCGGCGTCGGCTGTGGCTAAAGGTTTGGTCGATTTGTCAGGCTATAATCTTGTTGATTTAATTCTTGGCAAGCAGCGCACAACCGTTGTGGGTCGCGGTGTTACTCAACCTAAGTACACTTGTTTTACTCCTGCGTTACAAGAGACTATAACCAACTACTTAAAGTCAAATGGCGCTCTAATTGTGTCGGGTGCATATTGGCCGTCAGATTTACTCTCAAATTCGCAGTTAAAAGATAGTGTTGACTTTGCAAAGAGTATGTTGCGAGTAAACTTTGGCGGTAGCAGCGTTTCAAAGAGTTCTTATGTTACTACCCAGAGCCGTGCTGCCGAGCGTTTGTCAAATCGTACTTATAATTTCTGTCGTGACTATCGTCCTGACTACTATAATGTCAACTCGGTTGATGGCCTTATACCAACTTCGGGGGCATCGGTTATGATGAAATATCCGGATAGTGGCATTGCTGCTGCGGTAGCCTCGAAAGATAATGGTTATGCTACTTTTGTTATGAGTTTTCCATTCGAGTCTATCACTGATAGTCAGAGCCGAGATAACCTTATGTTTGAAATAATTAATTACCTAATACCAAACCTATGAGCAGATTTGCTTTAATAATCTCGATGATTTTTTGTAGTGTTGTAGCTTATGCTGCCGATTACACTAATGTTATTGTACCTCGACCGCTATCTTGTAAAGCCGGCGAGGGTGAATTTGAACTCTCGACTAAGACAATCGTGCGAGCGCAGAATGAGAGCCTTGTAAATGCAGGTAAAATATTTGCTGACGATTTGTCTGCCGTTTTAGGTCGTAAGCTTACCGTAAAAAAGCTTGCTCCAAAAGCTGGTGCTATCAATCTTGTGATTGATTCAAAGTTAGCTTCTGAGCAATATTTACTAAACATTACCAAATCGGGCATTTGGATTACAGGCGGCACCGAGAGAGCTGTTTTCTATGGTTTGCAGAGCTTGTTGCAGATTGCTGCTGCCGAGGATGTTGCTCGTGGCGTTGTGACTGTTGCCGCTGTAGAGATAGATGATAAATCGCATTTTGAGTATCGTGGCAGTATGTTTGATGTGTGCCGTCATATCTTCAGCGTGGAGGATGTTAAGCGTTATATAGATATTTTGGCGCTTCATAAAATCAATAAGTTTCATTGGCACCTTACTGAGGATCAGGGTTGGCGTATAGAGATAAAGCGCTATCCTGAGTTGTCAAAGGTGGGTGCATATCGCGATAATACACTTGTTGGTCGTAATCGTAGGTCTAATACTTACGATAATACTCGATATGGCGGAGTCTTTACTCAGGACGAAGTTCGTGAAGTTGTGGCGTACGCAGCTGAGCGTTATATGGATGTTATTCCTGAGATTGAGATGCCCGGTCACGCCGTTGCGGCCCTTACAACCTATCCTCACTTGGGTTGTACCGGTGGTCCATATAAAGTATGGAACCGTTGGGGTATCAGTAAGGATATCTATTGCGCAGGCAAGGAGAGCACATTTGAGTTTCTCGAGAATGTGTTGACCGAGGTGCTTGAACTCTTCCCATATAAATATATCCATATAGGTGGCGATGAGGCCCCTCGCGACCGTTGGAAGGTGTGCCCTGATTGCCAAAAGCGCATTAAGGATGAGGGCTTGGCTAACGAGCATCAGCTCCAGAGCTATTTTATGGAGCGCATCGAGCGCTGGCTTAATGAGCGTGGTCGTAGCATTATTGGCTGGGATGAGATTTTGCAGGGTGGTATCTCTAAGAGCGCAACCGTTATGTCGTGGCGTGGTACAAAGGGAGGCGTTGCGGCTGCAAAGTTGGGAAACAATGTGATTATGTCGCCAAACACCTATTGCTATATCGACTATTATCAAACATCCGACCCTAAGGCCAATAATGAGCCTCTTGCAAATGGTCGTCGCCCTGTAACTATGCGTACAGCCTATTCGCTCGATCCATACGCAGGTCTTAATGAGCACGAGCAGGGCTTTATTAAGGGTGTGCAGATGAATTTGTGGACCGAGTATATCGCCACTTTCGACCACGCACAATTTATGCTTCTGCCTCGCATTGCTGCTTTGGCTGAGACGGGATGGTCGTATGGTAATAAGGATTATGACGACTTTTCTCGCCGTATGCATATTTTGCGCAAACTATATGACAAGCAGGGCTTTGTCTATGCCTCTTACTTCTTTAATGGCGTAGAGTAATGAAGCGTCCATCGTCACATACTATGCGCACCGTTGCAATGCCTGCCGGTATGATTGTCGGTGCGCTTTTGTGTCGCCAAATTGTTGCATTGGATATCTGGAGTGGAGGGTGGCTTACCCCTTCGCTTATCTTTGTGATGCTCTTTTTTACCTATTGTAGGGTAGATATAACGCGAATGCGTGTGACGATGATGCACTTTTGGCTGTTTGCTGCTCAAATAATCGGCTCGATGGCCCTCTATACCCTCTGCCTTCCATTGGGTCAAACCATAGCTCAAGGCGCTATGATTTGCGCTCTTGCTCCTATCGCTATGGCGGCAGTGGTTATTGGTGGTATGCTTGGAGCTAATATTGAAAATATGACCACCTACAGCCTGCTCTGCAATATAGGAACAGCCTTTGTTGCTCCGTTTGTGCTATCGTGGGTAGGTAATGGCGAGTGTACGCTTGTGCAGATACTCTCAAAGGTTGCCCCTCTGCTTATTGCTCCATTTGTAGCGGGGCAGTTGTGCCGACTGCTCACCCCAAAACTTGCAGGATGGGTGGCAGACCATAGCCGTGTGTCGTTCTATATATGGCTTGTCTCGCTCTCTATTGTTGTTGGACGCACAACAGCCTTTGTAATTGACCATAGTACTACTGAGGCTCAAACGGAGATTGTCTTAGCTATTGTTGCAGCGGTTATATGCGTGGCCCAATTTATTTTGGGACGCAAAATAGGCGCAAAGTATGGCGATACAGTTGCGGGAGGTCAATCTTTGGGGCAGAAAAATACTATTCTTGCTGTGTGGATGGCGCAGTCGTTCTTAAATCCGCTCTCGAGCGTAGCCCCTACAGCATATATTATTTGGCAAAATATTGTTAACTCATACCAAATTTACAAAAAGAGGGATTAATGAAGATTGGAAATGTAGAGCTGCCCGAGCGTGCGCTGTTTTTGGCGCCTATGGAGGATGTTACCGACCCGTCGTTTCGCTATATGTGCAAGCGATTTGGCGCCGATATGGTCACAACCGAGTTTATATCCTCAGATGGCCTTATCCGTGATGCTCGAAAGTCACTCGCAAAATTGAATATATCGGACTTTGAGCGCCCTGTAGGTATTCAAATCTATGGTAACCAAATTGAGCCTATGGTTGAGGCTGCAAAGATTGCCGAGGGTGCAAATCCCGATGTTATAGATATAAATTTCGGTTGCCCGATGAAGAAAATAGCGGGCAGAGGTGCAGGCTCGGGTATGATGCGTGATGTGCCTCTTATGGTAGAGATGACGCGTCAGATTGTCAATGCTGTCAAGAAGCCCGTTACCGTCAAGACCCGCTTAGGTTGGGATGACCAGAGCAAAAACATCGAGGAGATAGCACACCGATTGCAGGATGTGGGTATTGCAGCGCTGACAATCCACGGTCGCACTCGTTGTCAACTCTATACGGGCGAAGCAGATTGGACTTTAATCGGAAAAATAAAGAACGATCCAACTATACATATACCCATTATTGGCAACGGCGATGTCGATTCGGCCGAGAAGGCAAAACTTATGTTTGACCGCTATGGCGTTGATGGCGTTATGATAGGTCGTGCAACTTATGGCCGCCCGTGGATATTCCGCGAGGTAAGGCACTATCTTGAGACAGGCGAACTGCTGCCGCAACCGTCGGTTATTGAGCGCGTAGCTATTGCTAAGGAGCATCTTGCAAAATCGGTAGAGGTCAAGGGTGATAAAGTTGGTGTTTTTGAGATGCGTCGCCACCTGTCAAACTACTTTAAGGGCTTGCCAAACTTTAAGGAGACGCGAATGAAACTCGTTACTCTTACCGATATTGATCAGCTTCAGGATACCATATCCTCTATTGCTGAGCGTTGGGGGGATTACGAGTTTGGGACTGTTGTGCCACCGCCACTCTCACACGATATATAGAAAAACAGAGTGTGAAAAATTTTCACACTCTGTTATTTTTACATTGCAGGCTGTTGACCTTGTGGTCGGCCGTGACCTGGACCTCGGCCACCCTCAGGGCGTTGTGGACGCATAGCGCGCTTTTCAACGAGGAATATCTTTGAGAGCTGCTCTGGAGTGAGGTAGTTCTTAAATACACGCATATACTCCTTCTTGCAAGCGATGATGTCGGCATCGGCATTGAGCTGATCCATAACCATACGGAAAGCGACCTTCTCGTTAACCTCCTGACCCTGGTAGCTATCCATCAACATCTTCAAATCCTTGCGGATCTTGCGAATTTCGCCCTGATAGCCCAAATATACGGGTGCAAACTTCTCAGCCTGCTCAGGAGTGAGCTTTAGCTCCTCAACAAGACCGGCAATGCGCTCAACGGGAGTCTTGCGCGGGCCTTGCTCACGGCCCTGTCCGTGCATACCCTGATGACCCATTGGTGGTTGTGCGTTAGCCATATTGAAGGCTAATGCAGCAATGATAAGTGTAAATAACTTCTTCATATTTCTCAGTTTTAAGTTTTGCTTGTCACAAAGATAGTAAAAATTTCATAACATCCACCTCGTCTGCATAATCATTTAGGGCTGGATATTGTGCTTGTCCAAAATTTACGGTACGTGAATGTATCTTTTCAGCCGCAACGATACATTGCAGGCGACTGTCATTGTCGCTGAGCCACTGCTTCACTTCATCTATGCTGTCATAGCGGCAGATGTTTATGCAACTTATCTGCCGTGGAAACTCCGCACCGCTCTCTACCGTCAACGCACCTCCTATGTCGTTAAAAACTTTGCCCTGCATAGTCATCAGCGCGCGTGTGTGGCGATAGTTGTTGTTGTAACCTAAGGGCATAGGTGGCACTGTAAGACTAAAATTGTACCCTTGCGGAGCAAATATAAGCGATACATTGCGACACCCTAAGCCGCAGTATGTAAATATATCGCGTGAAAGTGCCTCTAATTGCTCTTTGCTTTCGTTACCCATAAGTAGTGCCGCTGAGTGTCGCGAGCCGCGTATAAGGGCTGGAATGTCGCCAAATTGAGCCTTAAAATGCAAAGCTGCGCTGTCACTGCCCGTAGCTATAGCCGCATCAAGCCTTTGGCCGTTGTATTGCTCAATGATAAGCTTTGGCTCAATGGCTTGAAGTTCTCGGACGATATGCTCCATTAGAGCGCGATCTTTTGAGGAGTATTTTATAACGGGAATGTTGCCACTCGCAATTACATACATAAGGTCGGCAAATCCGACTGCGGGAATATTGCCAGCCATAACTATCGCTACACGCTTTGGCGCGTGCGGAACGATAGGGTAGAGGCTCAACCATTGGGAAATCTTTGCACTGTCGAGCATTTGGGTGCGTATGGCGTCTATTGCGGTCTCTATCTGACAAAACCACTCATTCTCACGCGAGGCTAAGGCTAATACCTCTGCGGGAATGTTACCGAGCCTTGCTCCCAATTCGCTAAAAATCTCTACTGCGCTCTTCATATAACAAAGATATGAAAAGTTGTCAATAATACAAAGGGTATAGCCAAATATCAGTTGGTTACACCCTTTTTACCGCTACTCTTTAAGTTCTTTGATGAACTGTTGCCTGAGGCCTCTGTTTTGCAGTTGTCGTCGCAGAGTATCTGTCGAGCCGATAGTGGCGCTATGGATATTGCCAAAGCGCATATAAGAAGCAGGATAAATTTCATAGTCGTCGTTTTGTCTGTTAGTACTATCAAAGATGTAGCTCGAGGTTCAAAGTTAAATCGAAAAGGATAAAATTACCTGTTTTGTCTGCGAATTTCTGAAAAATTATTAACTTTGCATTAATATGACACCAATACAGATAGTATCAATAGTTTTAATTCCCTTTTGCGGAACTCTGCTTGGCTCGGCAAGCGCATTGTTTTTGGGCGAGAAGTTAGCCTCAAAAATGCAGAAAGTGTTACTCGGCTTTGCTGCGGGAGTTATGGTGGCCGCGTCGGTTTGGTCGCTGCTTATACCCGCCATTAATGAGGCCGAGGCGGCTGGTGTGATACCGTGGCTGCCTGCGTTAGTCGGCTTTTTGGTCGGTGTGGTGATGATGCTCCTGCTTGATGAGTTTACGCCCCACCTCCATATAGACAGCTCTAAACCCGAGGGCGTGAGTTCCAAGTTGGGTAAGAATACAATGCTTATGCTCGCCGTTACGCTCCACAATATCCCCGAAGGTATGGCTGTAGGCGTGGTTTTGGCCGGCTCTGTCTCAGGTCAGGTCGAGATGAGTGTTGCCTCGGCTGTGGCTTTGGCTTTGGGCATAGCGCTCCAAAATATGCCCGAGGGAGCTATTATATCTCTACCTCTGCGTGCGCAGGGACTATCGCGTAAGCGCTCCTTTGCATACGGCGTGGCGTCGGGTGTGGTTGAGCCTATAGCAGCTCTAATAACAATCCTGGCTATAGAACACCTTATCCCGCTATTCCCTTATATGCTCGCTGCCGCTGCGGGTGCAATGCTCTATGTTGTGGTAGAGGAGCTGATACCTCAGTCGCAGAGCGATGAACATACCAATATGCCGACTATAGGCTTTGCTGTGGGCTTTGCGGTGATGATGGTGCTTGATACCGCACTCGGTTAGAAACAACTTAAAACTAAACTATATGAAGAGAATTTTTTCACTCCTTCTCATCGCTACGCTCTGCTGCTATAGTGCTGCGGCGTGGGGTCGCTTGGGTCACGCTACTGTGGCCAAAATTGCAGAAAATCACCTGACCAAAAGGGCTAAGAAGCAGATTACAGAGTATCTGCACGGCGAGTCTATCGTTAAGTGGGCATCCTATGCCGATGATGCTAAGCCCGAACTGCTTATCGACTTGGGCTTTAAGCCGTCAAATGCAAAGCAGTTTGTAACCTACCCTCACACCTTTGAGGCAAATGCAGACTTTACACCTTATCGCGACATCCGCAAGGACGATAAGTTCGTTAAGAACAGCATCTACTTTATTGAAAAGATAGCCGACGATCTGAAGCATAACGCCAAAAATATGACCGACTCAGCTCGCGTGGCATCTATAGCGCTGCTCGTTCACTTTGTTGGCGATATGCACTGCCCTGAGCATATCCGATACCCTGATGACCAAACTATCGGCTACTATAAGGTCTGGTGGGGTAAAGAGCAGATACGATACCATAGCCTGTGGGATACCCCTATCATCGCATCGCGTAACCCGTGGGGCTTTAGCGACACCGCAGCAAACATAGATATCTGTACCAAAAAAGAGATTGCCCAAATCACTGCAGGCACCCCTTACGATTGGGGCTACGAGTGCGCTGAACTATCATATCCTGTCCATCAAATCAAAGAGGGAGCAAAACTCAATAAACGCCTCTATCTTAATGAGTTCCAACCTCTTGCGGAGAAGCAAATTCGTAATGCGGGGTATAGATTGGCCTCTTTGTTAAACTCGATATTTTAGAGCCTTTGTTGTGAAAAGGCAGCATTAGCTTCCGCTAACTCTAAATCAGCAAAGGGTCGTACGCCAAGTACTACCCTTCGCTGTTTTTTATAGCTGAGCGTTGCTACTACTACCTTTTGACAACCAATTGTTTTAGCGTGATAGTGGCGTATTTACTGCC
>JAFNYE010000087.1 GCA_017383345.1 Alistipes sp.
ATTTTTTTGTATTTTTCATCACTACTCAGCCTTCAACAGCCTCTTAAGGTTCGCTACAAGTTGCTGCTTGACTGTGTCAAAATCAACATCACCACCGCACTCCTTGCTGATAGAGGTTACACCTTTGTCGGTAAAGCCGCAAGGGTTAATCATAGTAAACCACTTAAGGTCGGTGTTGACATTGAGCGCAAGGCCGTGCATCGTTACCGAGTGCGAAGCCTTTACTCCGATAGCGCAAATTTTTCGCCAGCCGAAACATTCGCCTTCAGCCGTGCGATTGCACAACCATACCCCCGTAGCACCCTCAAGACGCTCGCCCTTGATACCATAGAGGGCGATAGTGTCGATTACAGCCTGCTCCAAAATCTCAATATAACGACGCAGACCGATACCCAGGCGCTGGATGTCGAGGATAGGATAGCATACTATCTGTCCGGGACCGTGGAAGGTGATATCCCCACCGCGGTCTATATGGAAAAACTCAGCACCGAGGCTCTGAAGGTAGGCCTCAGATATGAGCATATTGTTTTGATTACCACTCTTGCCAAGAGTATAGACGGGCTTATGCTCGACAGTAAGGATAGTACCACAATCGTCAGCCTCAACGCCCTCCCTTCTCAACTGAAGGCGAGCGTCGAAGAGCGACTGCTGCAACTGCCAGCACTCATTGTAAGGCATTGTGCCTAAATCCTTGTACCCGACTTTCATATTCTTACAGAGTTAAAACTCATCAAAACACTATAGGCCACATCCATAGGAGGTAGCCACAACATCGAGATAAAGGGAGATTAGTGGTTGAACACGACCTTAGCAGCCTCGTCAGCCAAATAGGAGGAGCGCACAAGTGGCGCGCTGGCACAATAGTCAAAGCCTAACTCAAGGGCTTTGGCCTTGTAATCATCAAACTGCTGCGGGGTAATGTACTCAGCAACGGGGTAATGCTCCGCAGTAGGCTGAAGATACTGACCAATGGTGAGAATACGCACACCCGCCTCACGCAAGTCACGCATAGTCTCGACCACCTCCTGGAAAGTCTCTCCCAGACCAACCATAATACCGCTCTTAACAACCACACCCTTTGAAGCTAAGTAGCTCAGCGTTGCAAGCGAACACTCATAGGTTGCCTTTGAACGCAAAGCGGGCGTAAGACGGCGTACGGTCTCGATGTTGTGCCCGATAATATCGGGCTTGGAGGCTATTACCGTGTCTAATCGAGACGGCACAGCACCCAAATCGGAAATAAGGAGCTCAATCGTTGCATTAACACTACCCTGCCTAATGGCCTCGACGGTCTTGGCCCAATGGGCTGCGCCGTGGTCAGGCAAATCGTCGCGTGTAACAGAAGTTACAACAACATACCGAAGGTTCATAAGAGCCACGCTCTTAGCGACATTTAGAGGCTCTTGTTCGTTTAGCGGTAACGGATGGCCGGTCTTAGTGGCGCAAAAGCGACAATTACGAGTACAGATATCGCCCATAATCATAAAAGTAGCAGTGCGTCTGGCCCAACACTCCGCTTTGTTCGGACAGCGTCCGCTGCTGCAAATTGTATGCAGATTATGCTCAGTAACTATACGATCTACCTCCGCAAAAGCAGGGCTCTTGTGGAGTCGTATCTTTAGCCACGAGGGTTTACGCTGCGCGCAACCGCTGTCATACAACTTCGGCATCTTAAGTTCATTATTTTCCCAATTGGCACAAAGATATGAAAAAAACAATAGAAAACGAAAAATTAGCGAATATTTTTTTGATTTGTGCTTTTTTAGCACATAGAGGGGCTTGAGATATTAGCTGTTGGCGATTGGCTTTTGGCATTTAGCCATTAGCGATGCTGACGCAGAACAGAGAAGTTAGGGAAGTTAGTGATTTTAGTGATTTTAGTGATTTTATGTCATATCCCTAAACTCCTTAAATTCTCTAAACTCACTAAACTCCCTACTTTGACCTTCCCCAACCGCACAATCTTTATTCTCGCACCCATTTTAGCGTCAGAGTTCGCACCGCCCACCATTCTCGCACTCATTTGTCGTCAGAAAGGCGTAGATGCAACGCCTGCCGAAGGGCGAGGCGAAGGGTTGTACTCCTTGTACCACCCTTTGCTGAGAACAAGGTAGCGGCAGCAGGTATGCCTTTATCACGGCAAATAATTTGTCGTCAAAAGGTGGTAGTAGCAAGGCGCACAAGAAACCGAGCGCGCAGCATACTAAAGCGTATGTGAGCAGCTCGGTTATCGCAGTGCAACGCTGCTAATGCCGACTTTTCACGACAAACTGTTGCAGTAAGCTTTGAAATCCTCCCACTTATAGAACGGGAAAATATCGGTCTGAAGAGGTATGCGAACCTCGCGCTCGTTATGGAGCATTTTTACAAGGACATCGCCCTGCTTATTGCGGAAAAAGACGAACTGAACATTTACAGACATACAGGTTACGCGGCTATCGCACCACACCTCCGGCAGACGCTCAATCTCAGTAAATGGGATAGCGCCATCACAGCCCTCAACATGCATAACGGCAAGCAGAGGGATGATATACGCATCGTGACCAAAGCGGAGCGCAGCACACTCGTTAGGGGTTTTGCCGTCGATGACATCCTGTGCGCGGTCGATAATATCGCGTAGCAATGGCAGTCCGTCACGGTTTCGGTCCTTACCATAGTCAGCCGAAGGGCCGTATGTAAGGTAGCGGCGGATATTGAAGAAGTGCCACATCTGGAAGCGCTCAGGCTCGGTAAACAAGTCGTGCAGAGTCATACCGTCAAGGGTCTCGCAATCCTGAATAATCATTGCCAAATCGTGCATATTACCCATAAATGCATAGGTGCTGGTAGGGTCATCATAGACTTTGCGAATAAGGGCCGAAGCGTAGTCAAAATCGGTAAAGAGGCGGCTGATAAATGCCTTATCGTCAGTATGTTCACGCTGGTAAGCCTTAGCAATAGCGCGCGCAGTCTTATAGTTGACATTCATACCCTCATCAGGCTTTGTGAAGTGGAAGTGAGCCGCGCTGGCATAGCGGTTAACCTTCAACCCCGGGCGCATAGCCAAAAGTTGATCGGTAAAGGCTGCCATACTCATAACGCTACGCACAGACTGAGTTGAGAAGCAGTCGATGTGGTTACCATTTTTGCCGGTAAAGACCTCCGGATAGTAGCGCACCATACGCTCGGCAATACCCATATGCTCCTCCTCGCCACGACGGGTCAAATCGCCCTCGCGCATATAGGCATCTTTAGCAATTACGCGCACACGCTTAAGAGCCTCCTTACCAAGTTCGGTGAGCTTGCCGTCGCGCTCAGCCTGCTCAAATAGAGCCAATGGGTTGGTGTACTTCTCAGGCGCTGTCTGATAGCGAGAACCGTGACGACCATAGTGGCTGATATAGAACGGCTTATAGCCCTTAGGGGCAGGCGTAGGGTTTTGTTCTGTAGCACGATAGGCAGTATATATACCTGCACCGAGATCAGGGTCGGCAGCAATTTGCTCGCGCATAGTTTGGGCACTAAGGGTCAATAGTGAGCATAGTGCAACAAGGGTTAGAATGGTTTTCTTCATAGGTTTTTATTTGTTAGTTGTGGTGTTGCTGATTGAATATATTAAACCTCTTCAAGCGCGGGTTACGACGCCACAAAAGCAGGCTCTCAAGCACCAAAAGCACTGCTGCCACAGCCAATATCCATTGGAACTGCTCGTTATACTCCTCAAAGCGAAGGGTTGTAAGTTCTCCCTGCTCCATTTTCTCTATCTGTGCCACAATCTGCTCCAAACCAAAGTCGGCATTAGTTGCGCGGATATATGCTCCGCCTGAAGTGGTTGCAATTTGCTGCAACAGGGCCTCATTCAGACGGCTGACAACCATCTCGTCATTCTCGTCCTTAATAAACTCGCCATCGAGTTTAACGGGAGCGCCCTCAGGAGTACCGATACCTATTGCATATATATGTATTCCGCGCTCAGCAAGTCGTTTAGCTACATCAAGGGCGGTATTGTCGTGGGTCTCGCCGTCGGTTATGAGGATAACCACACGCGACGCCTCGCTGCTTTGGCTAAACGATAGCTCGGCAAGCGAAAGAGCCTGACCGACCTCTGTACCCTGCACCGAAACAAGTGACGGAGATATGCGTTTAACAAAGCTGCGCGCCATACGATAGTCGGTAGTAATTGGCAGCTGCACCTTAGCCTCGCCGGCAAAAACCACAAGACCAACCCTATCCTGACTCATATCGGCAAGAAGACGGTCAATTGCATATCGGGTGCGATCAAGGCGGTTAGGGGCAAAATCCTCGGCAAGCATAGAGTTGGAGACATCGACAACGAGCATCATCTCTATGCCTCGGCTCTTCTGCTCCTTGAGGCGAGAGCCAAACTGAGGTCGAGCCGCAGCAAAAACAACACAAACAAAGGCTACAAGAAAAAGTATGGTCTTGGTCTTGACTCTCCACTCAGAGATATCGCCCATCAAAGACTTTAGCAGCTCAGGGTTGCCAAAGCGGGCAATATTACGCCTACGCGAGATACCCACAACCACAAGGGCGGCAAGCATCAGCGGCAGTAGCAACAACAACCAGAGTATATGCGGATTAGCAAACTGAAACATTATGGTAATCTTTTAAGCACAATACGATTAATAAAAAACTCGGCAAGCAATGCAGCCAATGCCCAGAGAACAAATACCAAAAACTCCTCGTGGAGTGTTGTGCGCTCCTCAACCTCAACGCGGCTCTTTTCGAGGGTATCAATCTGACTATAGACGGCCTTGAGAGTCTGCTCGTCGGTTGCGCGGAAGTATTCTCCACCCGTAAGCTCAGCTATACGGCGTAGAATATCCTCATCAATTTCAACCTTCATCGTAACCTCATCGACCTTGCGACCGCGCTCGTCAAAAAGCGGATAAGGAGCATTACCCTTACGGCCTACGCCGATAGTATAGACCTTGATACCCAGCTCCTTAGCTATCTGCGCCGCAGTAATAGGCGATATCTCGCCACGGTTATTCACACCGTCGGTCAGAAGGATGACCACCTTACTCTCGCAGTCGCTCTCACGCAAGCGATTGAGCGCCGTAGCAAGGCCGTTGCCTATAGCCGTACCGTCCTCAATAATGCCACAGTTGAGCCTTGAGAGCATAGTTTGCAACGAGCCCGTATCGGTTGTAAGAGGCGACTGAGTAAAGGACTCGCCTGCAAAGGCTACGATACCTATGCGGTCTCCCGTACGGTTACCGATAAACTCACCAGCAACGCCTTTAGCCACGCTAAGACGGTCAGGCGTAAAGTCCATAGCCAACATTGAGGTAGAGATATCAACAGCAAGAACAATGTCGATGCCCTCAGTGGTTGTTGTGGTATAATGCTCGGCACTCTGCGGGCGGGCTATAGCTACAACAATAAGCGAGAGGGCTGCACAGCGCAGCACAAATGGGATATGGCGCAAGTAGTAGCGCCACGACTTAGGGGCTTTGCCGAGCGACTCGGTGGTAGATACGGTCACAGAGGCGCCACCCTGCCTTGTGCGATATATATAGTACGCCACAAGGGGGATGAGTAGCAGCAAAAACCACAATATTTTAGGAGATGCAAATTCCATAGTTTACCAATTTTTACCGCCACGAATAAGCACGCCCTTCTTCTCCTTCAGCTTCTCCTGAGTCTTATCCTCCTGTGCCTGTATGGCCTCAAGCATAGCTTGCTGCTCCTGATTGGATATCTGCTGCTCAGGCTGCTGTTGCTGGTCCTGCTGGTCCTGCTTATCCTCGTTTTGGTCTTGATTATCTTGATTTTGGTTCTGATTTTGCTCCTGCTTATCCTGATTTTGGTCGTTTTTGTCCTGATTTTGGTCGTTCTGGTTCTGATTTTGCTGTTGTTGCTGTTGCTTGAGCAACTCCTTAGTCAGAGCATAGTTAAACTTAGCTTGCTGATCATCAGGGTTTAGACGCATAGCGTCTCGATAGCAGTTGAGCGCATCTTCAAGGCGCTGCTGAATAAACAGGACATTTCCCAAATTATAGATTACATCGGCGCGGTCGGTAGCCAAAAGGGTGCTATCTTTAGCCAACTTACGCAGGCTGTTCTCAGCCTTGTCAATCAACTCCTTACGCACCTGCACATTGGCAGTGTTGAACTTAGCCTCGAAATTGTCGGGGTCTACCATAAGCGCACGGGCGTAGTTGTCAATGCTATTGTCATAGTCGCCCCTCTCATATTGACGGTTACCTTTGCGCACAAGGCGTCGCTCAGGCATACGCTGTGCCAGAGCGTCAGCGCTCACAACACTCGCCAAAACAATAGATAAGAGGGCTATAAATGTATATCGCATAATTACTGTTCCTGATTTTCGGGTTGTTCCACAGGCTTTGTCTCCTCAACAAAATAGTAGGCCTTATGATATGCCGACTCGTTCTGCTCAGCATCGAACAGGCCCTTTGCAAACTTGGCAAGGTCTGCATCACGCAGCACACTCATAAGATCCATAGCCGCCTTTTGAGGCAAGTCAAGAGTCTTAATAGCTTCAACAATCTCGTCGGTAGTCATCTCCATAGCGCCCACGCCAAAGCGACCATCGAGGTATGTTCTCAAAATCTCACTCAGAGCCGAGTAGTACTCCTTATGTTTGTTGTTCTGCCACAACTTCTGATTTTGTAACGCCTCTAAAGCGGCAATAGCTACAATATGGGCAGGAAGTGGTGGCTCAGGCTTAAACAGGTCGGCAATTGTCTTTCCGCGCTTAGCCAAATGACGCGAGAGTGCAAAGATGGCCAGACCGAGCAGAGCCAAAAGCACGATAGCGGCGCTGAGATAGCCCGATATCTCTCCAAACTTAAACTTAAGGGTTTTAACAGGCTTAATATCGCAAAGACGGGCGGTGCTGTCAATCTTGAAGGTAGCCACAACGATAGAGAGCGAGTCGGTTGAGCCGTATAGCGTATCGACGATATTTTTGTCGGCATAAAGCACACTCGGACGACCGAGGTTATAGCGACCCTCATCAAAGGCGGTAAGGGTGTATCGCTTGCGCAAAAGCAACTTGCGACCCTTGCGCTCAAGTGTATCCACAGCGTGATCCTCAACACACTCAACAACACCAAACTGCGGCTTTTGAGCAAGGCTGTCGGTTGGCGGCACACCAAAGGCGGGGAAAAAGACACCCTGCACCATATCCTTCTCCACATCTATGGTCAGAGTGAAGCGGTCGCCAATCATTATACTATCAGGCTCAACGGTAGCCACAACCTTTGGTGTCACACTCTGGGCTGAGGTGGCAACAGCGGCACAAAGGCCTACAACGAGCAGGATATATCTCAACGATTTCATCTCTTCTTAAAGAGTTTTATAAGGCACGCCACATAGTCGGCATCGGTAGCCACATCGGCGCAATCTATACGATTATGGAGCAAGAGGCTGTCAACAGCACCCTTTGTCTGCTCCGCACTTTGGGCAAAGTAGTCGCGCACAGCGGCCGATGAGGTATCGACCCACACCTTTTGACCACTCTCAGCATCACGCATCTCGACAATACCCACATCAGGCAGTGCCGCATCGCGAGGGTCAGAGACTCTGATAGCCACAAGGTCGTGGCGCGAGGTTGCTATCTTCAGAGCCTCCTCCAGCGGCTTGATATCGCCCTTAGGGACAATAAAGTCGGAGAGAATAAAGGCGGTGCAACGCTTCTTGTTTACATTGGTCAGGTAACGCACAGCCTCCGACATAGCCGTACCCGACGCATCGGGCTCAAACTCCACAAGCGAGCGGATAATCATCAGCAGGTGGCTGCGACCCTTCTTAGGCGGGATAAATTTCTCAACCTTGTCGGAGAAGAATATGCAGCCCACCTTATCGCCCGTTTGAGCAGCCGAGAAGGCAAGCACAGCCGCAATCTCGGTAATAAGGTTACGCTTGGTCTGCGTTGTAGAGCCAAAGACACCAGAACCTGACACATCGACCACAAGCATCATCGTCAGCTCTCGCTCCTCCTCATAAATCTTAATATGTGGCGTACGCGAGCGGGCCGTAACATTCCAATCGATATCTCTCACATCGTCGCCGACGCGGTACTCCCTAACCTCGGCAAACGACATACCACGACCCTTGAATGCCGTATGATACTTTCCTGCGAAAATCTCATTCGACAAACCGCGGGTCTTGATTTCGATTTTACGAACGCGTTTGAGTATATCGTTTTGATTGGACGACATTATGGCACAATGACATTGTTAAGAATTTCGGTAATAATCTCCTCGGTGGTGATATTCTCCGCCTCTGCCTCGTATGTAAGGCCGATACGGTGGCGCAAAACATCGTGGCATACCGCACGCACATCCTCCGGAATAACATATCCGCGACGACGGATAAAGGCGTACGCACGGGCAGCCTTAGCCAACGAGATACTTGCACGCGGAGAGCCGCCATAAGCAATAAGCGACTGCAACTTCTGCAAGTTATACTCAGCAGGCTCTCGGGTTGCGAAGATTATATCGACAATATACTTCTCAATCTTCTCGTCCATATATACATCCTCAACCACACGGCGGGCGCGAACAATATCCTGCGGAGTAATGACACAATTTGGTTTAGGCATACCTACGCCCGAGAGGTTCATACGGACAATCTCGCGCTCCTCCGACTTCTTTGGATATGAAATCTTAACCTTGAGCATAAAACGGTCAACCTGCGCCTCTGGCAGCGGATATGTACCCTCCTGCTCCAATGGGTTTTGGGTTGCAAGCACGAGGAATGGCTCAGGCAGAGCGAAGGTATTCTCGCCAATAGTCACCTGGCGCTCCTGCATAGCCTCAAGCAGAGCCGACTGCACCTTTGCAGGCGAACGGTTAATCTCATCGGCAAGGACGAAGTTGGCAAAAACAGGACCCTTCTTGACGGTAAACTCCTCGTTCTTCTGCGAATAGATAAGTGTACCTACCACATCGGCCGGCAACAAGTCGGGGGTAAACTGTATTCTCGAAAAGTCTGCATCTACAGCCTTAGCCAGCGTTGTGATGGCGAGTGTCTTTGCAAGACCCGGAACACCCTCCAAAAGAATGTGACCATTTGAGAGCAAACCGATAAGCAGAGTATCGACCAAGTGGCTCTGACCAACGATAACCTTGCCCATCTCCTGACGCAGAGTATCGACAAAGAGCGACTCGCGCTCGATACGCTCATTAAGTTCTTTGATATTGATTACTTCACTCATAACTATATATTTTTCCCTTTTAACGAATGAAACGATGTTTTATTGTTCGCTTTTTGCAAGTTCGGCAAAACAGTGGCGACAGATAGGCTCGTATGTATCCTTCTCGCCAAGCATAACTAACGCATCTGATGCCGCCAGGCGGTGCGAATGGTGTGCCAAATTACCACAGCGAACGCAGATAGCGTGTACTTTGGTTACATACTCCGCCGTGGCCATAAGGTGCGGCATAGGGCCAAACGGTTTGCCAAGATAGTCCATATCAAGGCCCGCGACAATAACTCTGACGCCTCTATCGGCAAGTTGACGGCACACATCGACAATGCCTGCATCGAAGAACTGAGCCTCGTCAATACCAACTACATCTACATCGGCAGCCAGGAGCAGGATATTCTGCGACGAGCCGACAGGAGTTGAGCGGATAGTTGTAGCATTGTGCGACACAACCTCATCCTCTGAGTAGCGTACATCTATACAAGGCTTGAAAATCTCAACCTTCTGGTGTGCAAACTCCGCACGACGAAGGCGACGAATAAGCTCCTCGGTTTTACCCGAGAACATAGAGCCGCAGATTACCTCTATCCAGCCCTTTTGACTTGCATTTTCCAAAAACATAATATCTCTATTTTATAATTTTCAAAAACTATTGAACCAGGTTTTGTAGGGTCGCATCGCAAGGAACGAGTTGCGATAATGGTAGTCCGAGGTAACCTCCGTCCAGACCCACTCCGGCAGTTGGGGTGTCTCGTTCACATCGGCCATCTCCACCTCAGCAAGGGCAAGACCCTCATTAAGGCCCTCAAAGAGATCGACCTCCCAGGTATAACCCTCAAAAGGGACTATATAGCGACGCTTTTCCACCACGCTGTTACAACGGGCAAGCAGACTCTCGCCACAGCCAAGCGGTATCTGACGCTCAAACTCAAAGCGGCTAAGTCCGCCATCCTTGCTCTTACCCTTAAAGGTCAAAAAGGCCTTGTCGCCATATATTCGCACTCGTGCAGTCACCCTACGCGCACAAAGATAACCCTGCGCAATACGCTCGGAGCTGACCGCTTGCGAGATAAAGGAGTCGTCACGGACTAAAAACTTGCGTTCTATCTCTCTCATCGCGATGCGGTTTGTGAAGCATCTGCCGCCACTACGCCCTGACAATCGAGCGCCCAGCGACCCTGCACACGCAGCACCTGCTCGATAACATCACGCACAGCGCCTGCACCGCCATTGTACTCCGAGATATAGAGAGCCTGCTCAAGCACCTCCGAGCAGGCATCAGCAGGAGCAACGGGGATACCCACCTCGCGCATACACTCAAGGTCTGGGATATCGTCGCCCATATAGATTGTATTTTTGAGATTTACCCCCGTCTTTTGGGCAAAGTCGTGGAGTGCTGCAATCTTATCCATACAACCCAAGTAGCGATGCTCAATACCCAATCGGCGCATACGCGACTCAAGGTTATTGCCAAAGCCACCCGAAATGACACACACATTACAACCGTGCTTTACAGCGTAAGCAAGCGCATAGCCATCCTTAGCATAGTAGCAACGGATAAAGTCGCCGCCGTCGATAGGAATAATCTTACCGTCGGTCATAACGCCATCAACATCGAAGATGAAGGCCTCGACATCGGCTAACAGCTCTTTGAAGTTTCTTTTAGTCTGCATATATTTTCACTTATTTTGTCATAAATGGTACGGAAGAGTTCATCGTCGCCAATAAGGGCGCGATGACGCTCCATTGTAGCCTTATCGCCACGCACCGCAGGACCCGTCTGCACCAAGACGGGGTTGCGCGATGACAGCGCCTTTGCAGCCGTCTCGCCAATGACGGGCGCAACAACATCAAACGGCAAGCCTGCACGCTCAAGCACATCTGCCGCCAAAGCGTACATATTGTTGACGAAGTTGGAGGCGATAACTCCAGTAAGGTGTATCTTCGAGCGTAAAGCGGCATCTGCCGGAGCAACACAATCCGAGAGGGTTGAAGCAAACGCCGTAGCCTCGGCCGCCGTAGCCTCATCTTGCGCCTCGATAAAGAGGTAGAGCTGCTTAAAATCGACCACGCGTCCCTTCGAGAAGGTCTGAAACGGATATATCACCGCACGGCGCACCGATTGGGGTAGCATTTCGAGCGTACCACAGCCTGCCGTATGGGCAACAATTGCGTTCGGAGCAAAAGGGAGCATTGCCGCCACCTGAGCCACAGCACTATCGCTCACGCAGATAAGATATATCTCAGCGGCAGCCAACTCCTCCGCCTTGCCGCACCACTCGGCACCCGCCAAGCCTGCCACAAGCTCTCCTCGCTCAGAATTGCGGGCATAAACCTGGACAACCTCGTGGTCACTCTCGCGCAACACTCGAGCAAAGGCCTCTGCCACATTTCCGCTACCAATAATAGTTACTTTGCGTTTCATAGCACAAAGATACTAAATTTTTGCTATCTTTGTAGTATGAAAAAGATTTTTGCAACAATTATCATCGCTCTTGCCATCGTTGCGGCAAGCCAGATACCACAAGTTAAGTATCGCAAAGAGATTTATCAAATCGCTATGCGCGACTCGGTCAAGCTCTACACCGTGGTCTATACCCCTCGCTGGGGCAACAACCACCCTATTCTTATTCAGCGCACGCCATACTCCGTATCGCCATACGACAGCAAGGTTACGCTCGACCTTATTAAAGATGCATACACCCGCCCGTATGCTCTGCGTGGCTACATTTTGGTCTATCAAGATGTTCGCGGACGCTTTATGAGCGAGGGTGAGTATCAAAACATTAAGCCTATGAGTGAGCCAGTCAACGAGGCAACCGATGCCTATGACACGGTCGAGTGGCTGGTTGCCAACATCAAAGGCAACAACGGCAATGTCGGTTTTACGGGCTGCTCATACCCGGGTTTTTATGCTATGTATGCCGCCCTGTCAGGTCATCCTGCCATTAAAGCAGTATCGCCACAAGCACCTGTAACAGACTGGTTTATGGGCGACGATTTGCATCACAACGGAGTGATGATGATTGCCGACTCATTCTCGTTTATGCCGATGATGAGCCACACCGGCCACACCCCTACAACCGAGTGGCTTCCAACGCGACATCACGACTACGACCCCGACCAATACACCTTCTTTCTCAACGCTACACGCGACTCCCTGCGCAAAGTTATGAGTCCGTCGAGTTTCTGGGATGAGATATCGGAGCACCCCGACTATGACGAGTGGTGGCAGCAGCGCGATGTGCGCCGCTATATGCACAATATCAAGCCCGCAATTTTGGTTGTGGGAGGCACTTTTGACGCCGAGGATTGCTTTGGTGCGTGGAACACATTCAGAGCCATTCGCTCGCAATCTCCACAGACCGAGTGTCGCCTGATTATGGGTCCGTGGGCACACGGCGCGTGGAAGGGGCGTAATGCTCAGAAATTGGGCGATTTCGACTTTGGTCGCAAGGCCGCAAACCACCACTATATGCACAACTATGAGCTACCATTTTTTGAGTACCACTTACGCGGCAAGGGAAGCCTCAAAAAACTGCCCGAAGTGGCACTTTTTGCCACAGGCTCAAACCGTTGGATTGAGGGGTCTGAGATGCCGAAAACCACTCCAAAAACACTCTACCTCGACCACCACAACCTATGCGAAAAAGCGCCCGAACAACCCCATAGTTTGTGCTACAAATCCGACCCCGAGAGCCCTGTTCCGTACGCACCAAACAGCAAGCGACGCACTCGCGAGTATATGATTGCAGATCAGCGCTTTACAGAGGGTCGCAACGATATTTTGACCTATATTTCAGAGCCTCTGAAAGAGGATATTACAGCCGTGGGTGGCGTAGAGGTTTGCCTCAACATAAGTTGCTCTACAACCGATGTCGATTTGGCTGTCAGAATTATCGACCTTCATCCAACTGACAAGAGCGAAAAATCGGAGTATCAGATGCTTGTTCGCGGTGATATTATGCGAGCTCGCTATCGTGACTCTTTCACCCATCCGACGCCTCTGCAACCCGACACAAAAACGACCGTTCGCTTTACCCTGCCCGACATAGTTCACACCTTCAAGGCGGGACATAAGATAATGGTGTGCGTACAGAGCAGTTGGTACCCGCTTGCCGAGCGCTCGCCACAGCAGTTTGTCAACCTATGGCATTGCACGGCCGACCAATTTATCGCAGCTAATGTTCACTTACACAACGACTCCACAATAAAATTTAACACACTTTAGCAAAGTGTTAAAAAAAGTATTACCTTTGCAAAAACAGGGTACTCTCGTTTGAGTTCCCCTGCAAGAGCGAAATGCCGGAATTTGAAGAAGCTTACAAGAAGTATGGCGAGGAAATTCACTTCATTATGCTCAACTGCACCGACGGAGATGACATGAAGGATGCCAAAGCGCTGATTGAGGAAAACGGCTACACCTTC
>JAFNYE010000088.1 GCA_017383345.1 Alistipes sp.
ACAGTTACACCCGACAACCCAAGAGCTCTTTCAGCCGACGAGTACGCCAAAGTGTTTAATGAAAAAGGTGTATCCGCCCAAGGTTACAGCAGTGTAAAGGAAGCGGTAGACGCCGCCAAAGCTTACGCAAAAGAAAACAACAAACGAGGGTAATGCCCTATTGGCAGCCTTCGATAGCGAGGGTAATATCGTTTGGTCTTGGCACATCTGGCTTACCGATATGCCTGAGGTATATGACTACCAGAACAATGTTATTCCTCAAAGCGATGGCAAAACTGATGGTTACTACTGTATGGACCGCAACCTCGGTGCTACAGATGCAACACTTTGGGGCGGTTATGAGACTTTTGGTCTATACTATCAGTGGGGTCGTAAAGATCCATTTATCGGCGATACAACTGAGGAGCGTGAGCAGCAATATGTTGCAGCAAACGGTCGCTATGAGTGGGTAGAGAAGGTTAGCCCATTTGGCAACAGTGACAAGCTCACAGTTTGCAACACAGCATACGCTCAGGCTAAGTGGCAGTCTATCCCAACAAGCAGCGCTAACAACTCAATAGAGTACGCCTCAGCTAACCCTATGACATTCTACTCAGGTGGTACAGAAAGTCAGGCAAACTGGCTTGATTTGAAGAGTTTGGATGCAACATTTAAGAACAACATTATTTATGACGCCGACAAGTCACTCTGGCGACCATTCTTAAAGAGCAACTACGATCCGTGTCCTGTAGGTTATCAGGTACCTTGCCACGCTATGTGGATATGCCTCAACTCATACAATAGTGTATATACCGACGACGGCTTTGTAAATACTACCGCTGCAGGTGTTGAGGCTTGGTTCCCAGCTGCTGGTTGTCGCAGTGGTCACCCAACCGATGGCGGCTCACTTATTAAGGTCAAGAAGTCAACAGGTTGTGCTTTCATCTGGACTTCAGAGCTTGTAGCTGAGGAGATGTCATACAGATTCTACTACCACGCACCAATGTTTGACGGCTCGCAGTCTTCAGGCTGGGGTAACGGATACAATGTAAGATGTGTAAAACAATATTAATATGAACAAAATAAAGAACAGAATTATAGCAGCGCTCGCAATAGTTGCAGCGCTGCTCCTCACAGCCTGCGGCACTGAGAATACCCCTAACGAGGAGTCGAAACCGGTAGAGATTACTCTTATTGTCAATCCGCAGAAGGTTACAATTCCTGCAATCGGTGGTTTTGAAGTTATTGAAATTGCATCAAGCACTGCAACTTGGGACTTTATCAATGCTACATCGTGGATTGAGGTAGAGCGCACCGACAACGGCTTGGAGATTTATGCGCCCCAGAACAACAACACAACTCCACGCTGCGGCGATATTATCGTATTTGCCACCGAGGGTAACAGCCGCAAAGAGAAGATTGTAACCGTAGAGCAGGTAGAGAGCGGTGGCATAAGCTCAGATGGCGATTTAACATTTGAGTGCCCTGTATTTGAGGCGCTTATACTCGATGCTTTTGACAGTAATGGAGATGGCATTATATCATCATCTGAGGCTGCAGTTGTTACAGACCTCGACCTTACTTTGGACGAGAACTCTGAGAGTGAGCAACAGGCTATAACCTCCCTCAAGGGTATCAAAAACTTTGTAAATCTTGAAAAACTCGATTGCCCGGGCAACCTTATCACATCGCTTGACCTTAGCGGTATGGAGAAACTTGAGTATATCGATTGCAGCTACAACAAGATTAAATCAATTAATGTAAATGGCTGTAAATCCCTTAAATGGTTATATTGCTATGTAAACAATATTGAGAGTGTTTCACACGATGGTTGCGAAAAACTGATGTTCTTCCAGGCTTGGAAAAACAAGCTCACCAACCTCGATATGAGCAATAAGCCCGAGTTGGTATATCTCGATGTGATGTTCAACTCATTGCGTGACATCAAGTTCGACAACTGTCCGAAACTCAATGTTGCAGCTTTGGGTAATAACAACCTGACAACACTCTCATTAGAGGGTCTGCCAGAGTTATTTACACTCGGTTGCTATTGCAACAACATTGCTGTGCTTGATGTAAGCAAGCTTCCGAATCTTGAGATGCTGGAGTGCTACACTAATAATATCGCCACTCTCGACCTTTCGGCAAATAAGCTTCTCTCTGCTCTCACTTGTCAAAACAACCTCATAACTGAGCTCAAAATTGACAATTGCACAGCTTTGAGCAAACTTGAGTGTTATAACAACCGTCTTGCCGGCACATTTGATCTGAGCAAATTTAAGGCGCTAAAAACACTGAATTGCAGCGGTAACAACTTCGATACAATCAATGTAACCGCTTGCACAGCTCTTACCAGCGTTAACTGCGCTAACACAATGATTACTGCGCTTGATGTAGCATCGCTCACTCTGCTTGAGTCTCTTATTGCCAACGATTGCCTTATCACTACAATGGATTGCAGCAACAATCGTAAACTTAAGACTCTCTATTTGCAGGGCAACCCTCTTACATCGCTTATTTTGGCAAATGGTCAGTCTATTTCGGACTTGAAGATTGACAACCACAATGTAATCAGCTACAAGTAGAGTTGATAGATAAAATAAAAAATACCACCTTGAATTCAAGGTGGTATTTTTTTTGAGTAACTTCAACTACTTGTACTCCACAACGATAGACTCAATATCTGAGTGGCTTGAACCGTTTGGAGTAAACACGATGCGTGACTTACACTCACCAGTCCAGCTATCAGCATACTTGCCTGAAGAGTAACCGTCGTACTCCTTCCACTTCAAATCAACAAGATAGTCAACCGGAGCGGTCAAAGTAACCTTGGTAATAGTCTTACCATTCTGAGCCTCAATACGGAGTTCATTAGATGTTGTGCGACCAATAAAGATACAATCGCGTCCATTAGTTCGGTTATCGCGCCAAGAACCTGTTGAAGAGATTATAACATCTCCCACGTAGATTGTACCAACGGTATTACCGCTCTTAGTAGAGGCGATTGGGAAGGTTATTTTGACACTTTGAGCCTCAGAACCACTCTGCTCAGCCTCAGTTGTTACAGTGGCTTTACCAGCCTCTGAAGCGCTATTTACAGCCTCATTTGCAGGGTTAGCCACAACAGTCACATTATACTCAGTTGCATACTCAAGATCAGCGAAAGTTACAGGCGATGCTGTTACAGTCTGTGTTGCAGTGCCGCAAGTTACAGTATAATCCTTTGCACCTTCAACAGCAGCCCACTCAACGGTAACAGTATTTGCCGCAGCTGTAGCTGTAACTACAGGAGTGGCAAGAGGAGTTACTACTGGCTGCTCAGGCTCTTCTGCAGCCTGGCCATTTACATACCACATATAAATACTGCTTGCGCTATAAGATAGTTGGAAACGGCTTGATGAAGTGTAATTATTCACATAACGACTGGTAGCTTCGTTAAAAATCTTAATAACATTGTAATCACCCAAATTTACACTCCAAGAAGAGTACTCGTTCTTTGTATTGCTAAATGTGAGTACATTGGTGTAGTTCACAGCATCATAGTTATTACACAAATAACCATTTGCAGAGTTGAAAGCAAATGTGCCGTCAATAGCGCCATTCTCAATAGTAAATACTACACCGTCGGCAGGTAGTTCAGTAATAGTATTGTCGCTATTGATAGTGAAAGATGACGAATACGAAAGATATGATGAACCGTTAGGTGTAGCCGAGAGCAGTTTTGCAACAGATGATGCTGAGCTCTTGTTACAAAGCACGAACTCATCTCCAGCGGTAAGCTCCTTGATATTGGTAAGCAACTTATAAGCCTTTGGTTTCTCAGCCTTAACAAGCTCCTTAACGCGGA
The DNA here is from genome assembly GCA_017383345.1 of Alistipes sp. GTDB lineage: Bacteria > Bacteroidota > Bacteroidia > Bacteroidales > Rikenellaceae > Alistipes. Next base: position 3,827 of record JAFNYE010000088.1, read on the forward strand.
ACTGTGCAATATTGGCACGCTCAAAGTTGAGAGTTTTACCTGCAAGGTCAACGGTCTTGGTATAGTTGAACTTATCGGTAATAACAGTTACTGTGAACGATGTGCCACTCAAATCAGTAGGAATAGTTACAAACCAAACGGTATCCTCGCCGGTAGCCACTCTATTCTCAAGATTAAGGGTAATATCCTCATAGTTGTTATACCACTTTGCCTTCTCTACTGTACCCTGCTCGTGAACTTTGAAATCAACTGCACCAGCCGGTTTTGCAGGAGAAGAGAAGACAACCTTCTCAATCTTCTCACCCTTGCCAATGCCTACAAGGGTCATCTTTGCCAATGCAACCATACGGGCAAAGGTAAAGCTAATCTTACTTGGTACGCCCTGAGTTACAACAGGATTTTCTGAAACCATAATATCGGCCTTAGGGTCGTAACTTGTAAGAGTTGGTGTCTGCTCCTGTGGTACAGTAAGGTTGATTGACGAAGTTGAGTACTTATATACATACGGATAAAAAGCACCGAAAGTATAGGTTGTTGCCCCATCGGTAGCTGTAATATCTGCAGTAAACTCAATACGGTTGTCAGTAAGTGTATAATTTTGATGAGAAGCAGTCTGACGACGGGAACTTGAGGTGCTGATATCATTAAAATAGATGATATCTACCTGTTCGCCTGTTGGTGACCAAAAGATATTGTCGTTATCTACATAAGTACGAGACTGCTCAGGAGTTACCTCGACAGAGATTGTGGTACTCTTCTCTACAATAGTCTGCTCATCTGCACTCTTAACACAAGAACTAAGAAGTGCCGCAATAACTGAAAGTGTATATACAAGTTTCTTCATAGCATTAATGTGTTAAAAATCACCAAAATCATTAACATCAGGATCCTCACCCGGCAAACCTAATCTGTCCTCTGAAAGGGTAAAACCCGCCTCAACAGAGAACTTGAAAATTGATAGCTGCGGTTGCTCATACACATCCGCAATAAACCTCTTATTCATAATTTACTAACTTTGTTTGAAAAAAATTTCTGCAAATTTAATAAAATAAATTAAAAACTATGCATTAGTGCAAAATTATTAAATAAAAAAGGAGGTATTTTGTACCTCCTTGACTGCAATGTTATATTTTAATTAGAAATCAAGTCCGAAATTAATCTGAACCGCATTATTAAACGGAGTGTTCTTTTTACCCATAAGATAGGCTACATCAAACTGCATATGAAAAAATCGCACTCCAAGACCGATTGTACCATAAGGTATTGAGCCTACGCCAACAATATGCGAAATATTTCCACCGGCACGAAAATAGAATAGTCGCATAAGCGAGTATTCTGCACCTATTTTGGCACTTGCCACATCCTCACGAGAAGATATGCCATATTTAAGTTCAGTAACTATATCCAACAGATGCGCATCGGAAAATGGCAACGAGAGTCCGACACCAAAAGAAGGGGCAAAATCGTAGCGGTCATACAGAGGTGATGTAGGCGTATCAAAACTCAATTTTGCACCTAAATGAATGGCTGCACCATCCATAAATTTGAGAGGCAGGCGCGAAAAGAGTGACAAATCAGCTCCGCCGCCATTAAAATTCGCATCTTGCTCAAGGTGACCATAGGTGTGACGAAAACGAGCCGTAGCCGCCAATGCCAACTTATCCGAGATTTTATAACCGTAACCCAAATCGTACCTCTGCGCACCGGGGCGTTTGTTCGTCGCATCCAGTTGTGGTTCCATATTAAATTGCAAACCGACTACAAGCGCGTGACGCTGTGCAAAACGAACATAAGCGCCGCCTGAAAGCATACGGTTCTTACGGTATATTTCTCCTGCAAAATCTGCATACGAAAATGCGGCTTGAACACTCTTATATTGTAATAATGACGACGCAGCATTACCAAAAGCAGCAAACGCATCTGCGCTTGCAGACACCGATGCGCCACCCATAGCTGCTATACGGGCGTCGGGAGTATGGTCATAGAGTTGCTGCGCTGTAGCAGACAAAGACCATAGACCAAATAGGAGTAAAAACACTCTTTTCATAGCCGTATTTGTTCAATGATAGTACCAATATAATAACGCAAACAGGCTTCCTTTTAGTATTTCAGCTTCTACATATTCATACCGCCGCAGCAATGAATAACCTGTCCTGACACATAGCTTGACAAGTCAGAAGCAAGGAAGAGGGCAACATTGGCAACATCATCAGGAGTACCGCCACGACGCAGAGGTATTGCTTTGGCCCATTGTTCACGCACCTCTTCAGATAGTTTTCCCGTCATCTCGGTAATAATAAAGCCCGGAGCTATGCAGTTGGCTCGGATACCACGAGAGCCCATCTCTTTAGCAATAGATTTAGCCAAGCCAATCATACCCGCCTTTGATGCTGAGTAGTTACACTGTCCGGCATTACCACTTACGCCCACAACTGACGACATATTGATAATAGAGCCACCTCGCTGGCGCGACATAATCGGCGTTACAGCGTGAATATAGTTAAAGGCAGATTTGAGGTTAACATTAATAACCGCGTCCCACTGAGCCTCACTCATACGAAGCATAAGGCCATCCTTTGTAATACCCGCATTATTTACCAAAATATCTATACGACCGAAATCTGTAACAACTTGCTCTACCACAGCGTGACTCTGTTCAAAATCGGCAGCATTTGAGGCATAAGCTTTGACCTTTGTACCGAAAGCCTTCAACTGAGCGACTGTTTCCAAGACTGTATCGTTGATTTCCAAATCGGTAAATGCGATATCTGCTCCCTGCTCTGCAAACTTAAGAGCTACAGCCTTGCCTATACCCCTACCAGCGCCCGTAATAAGGGCTACTTTTCCTTCAAGTAATTTCATAATCTGACTTTTGTAGAAAATTTGTAAATAAATTTCGCTCAAATATACTAATTTTCTTTGGAAATATACCTATCTTTGAGGGTTCAAACGAATTTATAGTCTATAATAGTATAAAAGTATGAAAGATTCACAGATTTTTGAGTTGATTGGCCAGGAGCGCAGTCGTCAAATGCGCGGTATTGAGTTAATTGCTTCTGAGAACTTCGTAAGTGACCAGGTTATGGCCGCAATGGGTTCTGTTTTAACAAACAAGTACGCTGAGGGTTACCCTGCAGCTCGTTACTACGGCGGTTGCGAGGTTGTTGATAAGGTTGAGAACCTCGCCATTGAGCGTATCTGCAAGCTCTACGGTGCCGAGTATGCAAATGTTCAGCCACACTCAGGTGCACAGGCCAATATGGCTGTATTCTTTGCCGTTCTTAAGCCGGGTGACACTTTCCTCGGTCTTAACCTCTCTCACGGTGGTCACCTATCTCACGGTTCTGCTGTAAATATGTCGGGTACATATTTCAACGCTGTAAGCTACTCAGTAAAGGAGTGCGACGGTCGCGTTGACTATGACGAGATGGAGGCAAAGGCTTTGGAGTGCAAACCTAAGCTTATTATCGGTGGAGCATCTGCTTACTCTCGCGAGTGGGACTATGCCCGTATGCGCGAGATTGCCGACAAGGTTGGCGCGCTGCTAATGATTGATATGGCTCACACCGCAGGTCTTATCGCTGCAGGTCTGCTCGAAAACCCTGTTAAGTACGCTCATATCGTAACTTCAACTACACACAAGACCCTTCGTGGTCCTCGTGGCGGTATTATCCTTATGGGTAAGGATTTTGACAATCCGTGGGGCTTGACTACTCCAAAGGGCGTTGTGAAGAAGATGTCCCAAATCCTCAACTCCGCTGTGTTCCCAGGCATTCAGGGTGGTCCACTTGAGCATGTTATCGCAGCTAAGGCTGTAGCTTTCGGCGAGGCACTTGAGCCTTCATTCAAGGAGTACCAGACACAGGTTGTAAAGAATGCTCAGGCACTTGCAGCGGCATTTACAGCCCGCGGTTACAATATTATCTCTGGCGGAACTGACAACCACCTTATCCTTGTTGACCTTCGCACAAAGTTCCCAGAGCTTTCAGGTAAGGTTGCAGAGAAGGCTTTGGTAGCAGCAGATATTACCACTAACAAGAATATGGTACCATTCGACTCTCGCTCGGCATTCCAGACCTCAGGCTTGCGCTTTGGCACCCCTGCTATCACCACTCGTGGCGTAAAGGAGGCAGAGATGGAGACAATCGTATCGCTCATCGACCGCGTACTCTCTGACCCTGAGAATGAGGCTAACATCGCAGCTGTTCGCTCAGAGGTTAACGCAATGATGGAGAAATATCCTCTGTTCGCGTGGTAGAGTTTGTAGAGTTCCTTGGGCTGCTCGCTGAGAATAACAACCGCGAATGGTTTAACGCTCACAAAGAGCAATACAAGGTTTACGAAAAGAGATTGAAGGAGTTTGCGGCGAAGCTTATTAACGGCATCGCCGCATTCGACCACTCTGTTGCAAGCCTTACGGTGGCCGATTGCACATATCGCATATACCGCGACACGCGCTTCAGCCACGACAAAAGCCCATATAAGACCTGGTCGGGCGTATTTATAGCCCCACACGGCAAAAAGGGCGGCTATGCAGGGTACTACATCCACTTTGAGCCAACGGGGTGTTTTCTCTTTGCCGGCTCACATTGCCCCGAGCCTGTTGTGCTAAAGAGCATCCGCGAGGAGATTTTGGACAATGGCGACAATATGGTTGCTGCAATAGAACAGAGCAACGGCTTTAACCTTGTACGCTGGAACGCACTAAAGCGTAATCCGAAAGATTTCCCCGCAGGGCACAAATACGATGAATTGCTCCGACTTAAAGACTTTGGAGTCGAAAAACCAATTGATATAAGAGCGTTTAATGGCGATGATAACGCCCTACTTGAGGCCGTCGTCGCAGACCTTAAATCAACATATCCGTTAGTCGAAATCCTCAACCGCGCTATAAACTACGCATACGAGGAGATGATGTAAAAAAGGCGTCAACCGACGCCTTTTTTGTATATTTATGCACACTCACATTCTCACACCATTTTGTCAATATAAAGGCAAAAGCCACTACTCGACATAGAGAACAAGTCCCTTAAGATACTCACCCTCAGGATGATAGATATTGATTGGGTGGTCGGTAGGCTGAGTGAGCTGATGAAGGATGCGCACCTTACGCCCTGCAATTGCGGCAGCGGTAAATACGGTGGTGCGGAAGAGCTCCTTTGACACGGCCTGCGAACAAGAGAATGTAAAGAGAATGCCGCCACTCTTAATTTGCGACATTGCGCGGGCATTGAGGCGCTTATAGCCCTGCATAGCGTTACCGAGGACCTTGTGATGCTTAGCAAATGCCGGTGGGTCAAGAATAATCATATCGTACTTGTCGCCTATATCCTTGAGATACTCTACCGCGTCGCAGGCAAGAGAGCTATGAGGTGCATCGTCGCCAAAGTTGAGCTTTATATTCTCATCGACAAGGCGAATAGCCTTCTCCGAGGCGTCAATTGAGCAGACCTCTTTAGCGCCACCGGCAAGAGCATAGACCGAGAAGCCGCCCGTGTAGCAGAAGGTGTTGAGAACGGTCCTACCCTTAGCATAACGCTTTACAAGCTCACGATTGAAACGCTGGTCAATGAAGAAGCCCGTCTTTTGACCCTCCTCCCAATTAACGAGGAACTTGTTGCCATTTTCAAGCACAACATTATCCTTGTCGGCCGAGCCATAGAGATAACCATCAACGGGGTTAAGGTTTGCCTTAAACGGTACGGTCTGGGCGCTCTTGTCGTAAACAGCAGTAATCTTTGCGCCAAATACGGCAACTATTGCATCGGCAATCTGCTGACGCGAGCGGTACATACCCACCGAGTGGCACTGCACTACCGCCACGCTACCATAAATATCGACTACAAGACCCGGGAGATTGTCGCCCTCGCCGTGAATGAGGCGGTAGCAAGTGGTATGGTCGGAGTCGGTAAGGCCGAGCGTGCGACGAACATCGTAGGCTGTAGCAATACGCTCCTGCCACCAAGCGGCATCAATTTGATGCTGCTCAAAGGTGAGCACTCGCACAGCTATTGAGCCTATCTGATAGTGTCCGCGCGCAAGAAAATCGCCCTTTGCAGAGTAGAGGTCAACAATGTCGCCCTCGGCAATAGTCTCAGCGTTCTCGATATTGTAAATTGCACCCGAGAATATCCACGGATGGCGGCGTTGCAAAGACTCCTCCTTGCCTCGGCGTAGAAATATTTTGGTAATAGCCATAAATCTGCTTTAATTTTATACAAAGGTAATGTTTTTCGCGAAGAAAGCAAAATATTAGTCAAAATGGTTGTCATTTATGATTATTTTCTATAATTTTGCAATGAATATAACTGAAATTTTGACAACTATTTCAATATAAGAACACCAAATACTTCTCACAAAATTTGAGAGAGGATATTTTGCTTATTACCAATTAGTTACTAACCAAACATTATGAAACACCAATATTCCAAACCAGAATTGGAGCAGTGCAACTTTGTATTTGAGCGTGGCTATGACCTGTCAACCAGCATTGGTGGCTGGGAAGGCGGCGGCGAAAGTAGCGGCGATGCGGAGTAAAAACTAAAAACTAAATCAATAAAACAATGAAGAAAAAACTACTTTTCGGATTGTGTTGTGCAGCAATGGCAATTGGCTGTACCACAGACCCTTACCAGCAGGACACTCCTGTTGTGGAGGGCACTCCCCGAATTGAGATTTCGGGCAGAATTAGTCAAGACTACGCTTCGCGCGTGGATGATGGAGGTTTCTGTCAGAACGACCAAGTGGGTCTTTTTGGCGTAAACTACACCGATGGCAATACTGCTGCAGGAACGCTTCTTGACGAGGGTAACCAGGTGGACAACGCCCGCTATACCTTCGACGAGGCAAACAACCAGTGGGTTAGCAACGGCCACTTCTACTACAAAGATGTCAATACAAACATTGACCTCTACGCCTACTACCCTTACGCAGCGGTTGAGAGCGTTACGGAGTACAAGTTTGAGGTGGCGCAGGATCAGTCGGGCGCAAATAGTGTTGACGGCTATGCTATGTCGGACTTCTTGTGGGCAAAGGCTACAAATATCACCCCTACCGAGAATAAAATCGGCCTGCACTTTTACCACCGTATGGCGTGTGCGGATGTAACTCTCAAGGAGGGTCAAGGCTTCGAGAGCGGCGAGTTTGAGGCGCTGAACAAGGTTGTTATTGCAATGAACACCACCCGCACCTCGACTATCGACCTGAGCACAGGCGTTGTTACCCCTACGGGCGAGGCAGAGAGCGAGGGTATTGTTATGAAGAGTGGTGCCGAGGGCTTCCGCGCCGTTGTCGTTCCGCAGAGTGTGGAGGCGGGAGAGGCGCTCTTTACAATCACTATTGACGGTATTGCATACCGCTACAAGCACAAGGTACTCAACGAACTTGGCGAGTGGACTCCTGCAGCCTTTGACTATCAGGCGGGCAAGCAGAGCAAGTTTACAATCACCATTAACAAGAAGAAGCACTCTGGCGAGTATGAGTTTGTACTTACCGACACCCAGGTTGTTGACTGGATTGCCGATATTGACACCCACGCCGGCGAGGGTCGCCAGTACTATGTTGTACACTGCGAGGAGCCAGGCACTCTTGAGGCTAAGATTAAAGCCGACCAGAAAAACCCCGCTAAAATTAAGAACCTCAAGGTCAGCGGTAAGATTGATGTTCGCAACTTCTCCTTTATGCGAGAAGCGATGACCATCTTGCAGTCAATCAACCTTAAGGAGACGCAGATTGTAGGAGATCTTATAAAATGGCATTGGTGGGGATATGTAGACGGAGAACATCGTAAGGAAGATTTCACCACTGAGTATCCAGAATCTTGGGAGGATGCTTTTGCTCAAGTTCAGGCTAAATATCCCAACGCTTCGATTGACCACTACAGTCACGAAAGAAACGAAGACTATGGCAAAGGTA
>JAFNYE010000089.1 GCA_017383345.1 Alistipes sp.
ATACGGGTCTGGTTGTTCTCACTGACGGCGTTATTAGTCGGAAATCCAATTGTCTCGATTTGTAATTTTAGCGTGATAGTGGCGTATTTACTGCCGCTACCCTTCATTCCAACAAAGGGCAGTACGATAAGTACAGCCCTTCGTTGTTTCTCAGGGCGAGCGTTGTAAATCCACCACTCTGACGCTAAAATGGTGCGCGAATGTAGGTCGGTGCAGTTGGAAATTAACCCATCCCTACTCGCTCTCGATGCTTACAATCGACACCTCGTGCGATACAGGTGCAATGCGACGGCACATTTGCAACATTCCGCAGTACTTGTCGGTTGTGAGGTTGATAGCTCGGCCTATTTTGCTTTGGTCGGATATGTGGGCGCACTCTATGCGGTACAATATATTGAACGAGCGGTATATGCTTTGCGCCATAACTTGTTCGGTATCCACCTCGCCAGACATCTTAATCTCAGCACTCTTTAGCGTAATCTTCTCCTTCTCCAATATGCCCTTCATTGTTAGCGATGCGCACATAGCTGTAGCATAGAGCAATAACTCTTTGGGGTTCATTGTCTCAACGCTCTTACCCGTTGAGTGGAACTCGCACTTTTGGTCCATTTCGATTGTAACTTCTACTCTCATAGCATTTATGTTTTGATTGTACGGTTTGGAGTGCAATATCTGTTCCAAAAATTTGTATCATCTGAAAATCATTCTTAAATTTGTGCTATGCGAAAGATTTGTTTAATACTTGCCCTGCTCATTTTTGTGGGATGCACCAACAGCTGCTTTACACCGCCAAAGCGCGATTTGTGCATTGCTGGCGCATCTTTTGCCTACCCCGAAAATGGTTGGTTTGAGATTGCGTGCCAGCAGATTGGTTGTAGTGGTATCAACAAGGCCGTATCAGGCTCAAATATTATAGATGTGGCTATGTTGATGAGCGAGTCGAAGTTTTTCGCTCCGGGCGAGATGGAGCGTTTTGACACCTTTGTCATTATGCACACCCACAACTTTGATGTGTGTAGAAATGTGACTGAGGGGTATGAGATAAACAAAAAGATGAGTCGCTCAAATGCTTTTGATTATGTAATAAGGCACTATATTGAGCTTTGTCGTTCGCTTGAATTTGAGCCTACATCGCGCTGGTATGGCATTGAGGGTGGAAAGCGTGTTGATATTATCCTATGCACCCATTGGCACGATGCGCGTACAAAGTACAATCAATCGGTCCGCAGACTTGCGGAGCGTTGGAAGGGCTATGTTACCTTGTGTGAATTTGATGCCCATATAGGCTTTACAATGGACGATTATGACCCCGTTACGGGGCAACACATATCAATGCTCTATGCCCACGAAGATGCCAATAAGAGCGAAAAGATTGATGGTAAAATATATGGCTGGCACCCTAAGCGTGGCAGGGAGTCAGAAATTCAGCATCGTATGGCTGATATATTTGTGGAGTGCTACAATCGCTCGGCTATCTCGGCAAACGACTCCTTGTAATTCTCTCCTATAGGGACATACTCTTCACCAGTAAGGAACACTCGGCCTTTGGTGTAGCCTGTGATATGATCTATGTTGATGATATATGAGCGGTGTACCCTTATAAATCGGTCAGATGGCAGGGTGCTCTCCATATTTTTGAGTCTGAAGAGGGTTACAATCTTTGTACCGTCGCTCAGATGCAATCGTATATATTCGCCTGCGCTCTCAATGTAGATAATGTTTTGGTACTTTACGATTGTGGTCTTATGGTCTGCGCGAATACTAATTGACTCCTTCTCCGAGCTTTGGTCGCTAATCTCAGACTCCTCCTTTTGGCTATTCTTAAGATGTATTAGCTCAAAAATTGAGTGCGCCTTTGTTGCGGCTCTCTGAAACTCGTTAAAACTGAATGGCTTAAGCAGATAATCTACAGCGTCGAGTTTGAAACCCTCGATTGCATACTCCGAGTATGCGGTGGTAAAGATAACCATCGGGTGAATTGTAAGCTGTCGCACAAAGTCCAAGCCTGACAAATCGGGCATATTGATATCGACAAATATCAGGTCAATACCTTCGCCCTCCTCCAACCAGTTGCGAGCCTCAATAGCGTTATTGAAGCAACCAGCAAGTTCTAAAAATGGAACTTTGGATATATATGCCTGCATTTGGCGCAATGCCAGCGGCTCATCGTCGATAACAATACACTTAAGATTCATAAGCTACGGGTATTTTTACTATTACACTGTACTTGTCACTCGTTTTGCTGATATTTAGTCTGTAGCGGTTTTGAAACAGATGCTCTAAACGCTGAGTGACATTTTCTAAGCCAACACCTCCTGTTTGGGCTGTTGTCTTTTTATTGTGCGGAATAGAGTTCTCGAATGAGGCGGTAATGTATCCCTGCTCAAAACTTATATCTATATGTATATACGAGTGTCCACTGCGACTGATGCCGTGCTTAAATGCGTTTTCGATAAATACTATATAGACAAGAGGCGGAATGGTCAACTTGGGCGGTATGATGGTAGGGTAGTTGAAGATTATCTCAATATCCTGCGCATATCGAATTTTCATCAGCTCGATATAGTTTTTTATAAACTGTATATCCTTTGCCAATGGTATCTGATCTGCCGTTGATTCGTAAACTACATGGCGCATCATACCCGAAAGTTCAATCAGACCTTGCTTTGCACTCTCAGCATCAATATCTATCAGAGCGTGAATGTTGTTGAGAGTGTTCATCAGAAAGTGTGGATTTATCTGGTACTTGAGATAGTACATATTAGCCTCAATAATCTCTCGTGCCAAGCGGGCATTATCCTCATCTTTCTGCATTGACTCGTAGAACTTCTTGATACCGATGTTGGCTGCAAACATAAAGATACATAGAACTATGTTCCAATACCACGCCAAGTCGGCAAGGGTCGCCTGATGCGGGAGAATGCCCACACCTGTTTGCCCGTCCGATATGATATGGTATGACTCCAATAACTCAATAATGGTAAAGGCCGCCGTAGTGGAGCCAAAGGCTGCAACAACATACCAGAAAGCTCGTCCTTTGTTGAGTAAAAGAGGAATGAGAATATAGTTGTTAAATAGAAACAACGCCAAGTATGGAGTAATAATGCTCCACGCCAAAAATACTTTGTTGTAGAAGTCAATATGCTCCTCCGCCATCATAAATGAGTTGAAGATAGGGATGAGATATACAACAACAAAGACTAAGGTGTAGAGTACATTCTCACCCATCGTCTGTTTTCGTATTAGTGGCTGTTGTTTCATAACTTATAGAAGGGGCGCATCTCTACGCCCCTATCTTATAATTATAGACTAAGTTTGCTGACATTGTACAGGTAACGCTTGATACTCTTCTTAGGCGTCTTTTCAAACTCAGAAGGGTAGATTGTCAGCGATACCAGACGCTCGTAGGCTGCAACCTGTGCGTTAAGCGTCTTGAGGTTTTCGTTCATTGTCTGCTCAAGAGTTGCACGGTCGATACCCTCCTTTTCACAGGTTTCAAAATCAGGTACAACCAAACCATATAACTTGCCGTCATTCTCAAGAACCAATGACTCAAGGATAAGTGGCATATTGTTGAGTTTGTCCTCAATCTCCTCAGGGTAGATATTCTGACCGCTGCCTGTGAGGATCATAGTCTTGCAACGACCGCGGATATAGAGTGTTCCGTCAACATCTACAGTACCCATATCGCCCGTATGCAACCAACCATCTGCATCGATTGCATTCTTTGTTGCCTCCTCGTTCTTGTAGTATCCAAGCATAACATGCTCGCCACGAACGAGAATTTCGCCAGGGATATTGTGTTGGTCTGCTGAGTCAATGCGCACCTCAAGCATATCCTTAAGGTAACGGCCGCAAGATGTTGGCTTAAACTCCTCGAAGATCTCAGTTACAGAGATTAATGGGCCACACTCGGTCATACCGTAACCTACGGTGAATGGGAAGTGTATCTTCATCAAGAATGACTCAGTCTCTTTGTTCATTGGAGCGCCACCGATAACAAAGAGGCGAAGATTGCCACCAAATGACTCAAGCAACTTCTTCTTGATTTGAGCAAATACAACTTCGTTTACAAGTGGAAGTTTCATAGCAATACTCAATGGACCTTGCTCAAGAAGTGGCATAATCTGCTTGCGATAAATCTTCTCAAGAATCATCGGTACAGCGCAGATAACCTCAGGCTGAACCTTTTGGATGGCGCTGAGAAGAATTTTAGGGGTAGGGATACGACCCAACAGCGTGATATGACCTCCGACTGCCAACGGCGAAAGGAAGTCAACGGTACATCCAAATGCGTGTGCAAGTGGGAGGAACGAGAGTGTGCGAGCGCCTTTGTGGAAGAATTTTTCACCCTTCTTATCAACGAGGTTAGCAATGCTGACTACATTGCCGGTAAGGTTGTTTACAGTTAGCATTACGCCCTTTGAGTATCCTGTTGTGCCAGATGTATAGTTGAGCAAAATAAGTTGGTCATTTGGAACATCGGCATACTTTATATCGTCAGCTGTAAAACCCTTTGGATAGCGCTTGCGATAGTTCTCGGTCATCTGATTGATGCACTTGGTCATCTTGTCGCCACCACGCTCAAAGATTACATGGTAGTCGGTAAGCGACATAACGGCCTCTACATTAGGCATTGCGTCCTCGTCCAAACCATCCCAATAAGAGTCTGTTAAGAAGAGCAGTCGGCTCTCAGAGTGGTTTACAATGTGGGAAATGTCATTAGGTGTAAAGTCCTGCAAAATAGGAACAATTACAGCACCATAGGTCATTGTTGCAATATATACAACACACCAGCGTGGTGTATTTCGTCCAATCAGAGCGATTTTATCATTTGGCTTAATACCGGCCTCGTCAAACATAATGTGTAGCTTGGCAATCTCTTTGGCAAAGCCGTAGTAAGAGTATGTCTCGCCTGTGAAATAGTCTGTTACTGCGCTCATCTCTCGGTTCTCGCGGAATGAACGCTCATACATCTTAATTAAATTTTGTTCTAACATAATGTATATAATATAAATAAGGTGTTATTTTCTCATTTTCCAAATAGCCATTTTGGGCTCGGTGCCTTCACGAAGCCGTGTTATATTTTTTCTATGTGTCCATATAAGCAATAGGGCTACAGCGATAGAAAAAACTATAAATGTAACTGAAATATCAGCCGTATTGCGATATGTTATAGTTGAATGTATTGTTACAAAAAGCGGGAAACAACAACCTGCTGTAATCGAAGATAGTGAAACATAGTTTGTAAAGACCAGAACGATGATCCACACTACAAAGCAGAGTAGAGCGAGGGTTGGCAGAATACCTGTAATTGCTCCAACTAAGGTTGAAACTCCCTTGCCGCCTTTGAAAGAGGCAAAGATGGGGAAAATGTGGCCCAATACCACTATCGCTACGGTAATAATCTTTAGGTTAATAACCCACGAGGGCGATAGAGAAAGGTCATATTTCATTATTGACATAGCGGAAACCGCCAAGAACCCTTTGAGAAAATCGATGACAAAAACAGGGATTGCGGCACGCGCACCCAAGACTCTGAACATATTGGTTGCGCCCGCATTTTTACTGCCATATTCGCGAATGTCAATGCCGTAATAGTGCTTGCCTATCCAGACAGCACTCGGTATTGAACCTAACAAATATGCTACAACGAGCAGCGCTATAATAGCACAAATAGTTACTACCATTCTTGTAATATTAAAGTGCGTATCAATGCAAAGATAGTAATTCTATTTGAATTTCCAAAACTATAGCGTGTCGGTCGGTGGTTAGTACTCCATCAAAGGGAAGCTTTTTAGCTTAATGTAACTATTTTCGCTCCTTTCCAAACATAAATGTTGGTGACCGTTTGTGAGAATTATATATCGCGCTTTTAGTATCGAATTGTATCTAACTGCTTGCTCAAGCACTTGCTGGGTTATCATAACCTCGGGGGCTTTGCACTCAACAAGAATTGTGGGTGTTAGAGTCTTGTCCATAACAACAATATCGGCCCTTTGCGCTGTTCCGTTGAGGTTGATTGGGTACTCTTGTGCAACAGATTGGGCCATTACGCCGCAGTGAGATATCAAAAAGGCAATCGCGTGCTGCCTAACCCTCTCCTCGGGGGTGAGTAGTAAATATTTGCCTCTAAGAGCGTCCCATACAAATGTTTGCCCGTCAACCTGCTTAATATTTAACTCAATGGCAGGGAAATTGATTGTTTGTCGGTTGCGCATTCTATCAAAAGTTACTATCTTTGTAGCAAAGATACAAAAATATGAAGAAAATCCTAACACTTATATCTATATTTACACTCAGCACCCTCTCGGCTCAGACTCTTGTTGCCCCTTTTCAGGATGTGGAGCAACCTCGTGGTGTAGTTATTCCTTATGGTCGCGCTGTTGATGCAACCAAGGCCAACCCTTCGGCTTCAAACTATGTCGCCAAATTGGCAGAGTGGAGCGTGTCGGAGGATAAGATGTGCTACCAGAGCTCCTTTGCCGTGCCTGTGTGGTGGCTCAACCGTCAGGTTATTGTTAGGGTAGGCTCGGCAACATCGGCTTATCGTGTGCTTGTAGATGATAGGGTAGTGGGAGCAGCCGCTTCGGGTGCTACTCCGGTGGAGTTCAATGTCACCAAGTACGCCAAAGAGGGTCGTCACAATCTGAAGATTGAGCTGGTTGATGCTGAGCAGAATGTTGTTAACGCCTTGTATGGCAAGGTTGCGCCAAAGGTTGAAGATGTTGTCGTTATGTGCCAACCCACCTTGCGCGTACGCGATATCGACTGCGCTACAACGATTAATGATAATGGCGAGGGTGTGGCAGAGTTTGCTGTGGTGATAAAGTGTAATTCGCTCAATGCCAAGCGCGCCCGTATAGGTTATCAAATCCACCTAAATGATACTACCTTGCTTGATAGAGGCTATCGTGAGATAGCACTCGATATGCGTCGAGAAGATACGTTGCGCTTTATGGCTCGCGTGCCTAAGGCGGGACTTTGGTCGGTCAAATCTCCGCACTTGATTACTCTGGATTTGGAAAACCGTATTGATAATCGCCCTGCTGAGTATATTAGTCGCAAGGTGGGCGTTCGTGCAGCAGATGTGGTCGAGGATAAGTTGATAATCAACGGAGAGCCTGTGGAGCTCAAATTAGTGGACTATGATAGCTCCAAGCCGCTAACTGAGCAACTTGTAAATGGAGCAAATGGTATTGTTCTGCCCGTTTATTATGCTACCGAGGATTTACTTTCGCAGTGCGATAGGGCGGGGGTGCTTGTTGTTGTGCAGGCCGGAATAAACACCTTGACTTTGAGTCAAAGTATTCAGCGCGGTGGAAATCCGAGCAACGATCCATTCTGGTTGGAGACATATCTGTCATATAATCGCAATGCTTATTACGCTACGCGCCACCATCCGTCTGTTGTGGGATTTGCTTTGGCGGCAGGAAAAACTACGGGTATAAATGTCTATGAAAGTTACCTGATGCTTAAAAAGATTGAATCACGACTGCCGATAATCTATGAGGGTGCTTGCGGTCAGTGGTGTAGCGATAAAATTACTTTTCGCTAAATCATTGATTTATTGACAATTGCAAAGTTAATAGATAAAAAAGTGAAATTTTTGTAAAATTTTTCTCAAAAAAGTTTGCACGAAATAAAATTTTGCCCTATCTTTGCACTCGCAATCGAAAAGATAGCAAATGCCTCTTTAGCTCAGTTGGTAGAGCACGACACTCTTAATGTTGGGGTCCAGGGTTCGAGCCCCTGAGGGGGTACGAAGGACGGAAATCACAACGATTTTCGTCCTTTTTTCGTATAAATACGCTTGGTTTGGCAGCGTTCTGTGGCGGAATTGGGTAAAAACAAGCCTCTCCGCAACATTTGTTGAACCTATGCTGAACCAAAAGAAAAATTGTGTGAACCAAAATTTGTATGTTTGGAGATGTTCGTATTTATTTTTTAGTAACTTTGTATCGACATATATAATACATAATGATTACCAATAATACATATAAAGCAGTAGAATTATTTGCGGGCATCGGAGGGTTTAGGTTGGCTTGTAACAATCTAAACATTGAAACCATTTGGGCAAATGATATAGATCCGACAGCAATTAAAGTCTAT
>JAFNYE010000090.1 GCA_017383345.1 Alistipes sp.
AACAGGTCAATAATTGTTCTTTTAGCCATTGTTATTTCTATTTAATAAGTAGTATTTTAGTCCATCTTTAATACTGCAAGGAAGGCAGACTGCGGTACCTGCACCTGACCAATTTGGCGCATACGCTTCTTACCGGCCTTCTGCTTCTCCAACAACTTACGCTTACGCGAAATATCGCCACCGTAGCACTTTGCAGTCACATCCTTACGCACCGCCTTGACGGTCTCACGAGCGATAATCTTGCTGCCGATAGCCGCCTGAATAGCGATATCAAACTGCTGACGAGGGATGAGTTCCTTGAGTTTCTCGCACATCTTGCGACCAAAGTCGTATGCGTGGTCAGCGTATATGAGTGATGAGAGTGCGTCAACAGGTTCGCCATTGAGCAGAATATCGAGCTTAGCGAGCTTACTTGCCTGATAGCCTGTGCGGTGGTAGTCAAATGAGGCGTAACCCTTAGAGATGCTCTTGAGTTTGTCGTAGAAGTCAAAGACAATCTCCGAGAGCGGCATTTCAAAGTTAACCTCCACGCGGTCGGTGGTGATGTAGGTCTGATTTTTCATTACACCGCGCTTGTCGATGCAGAGTTTGAGTACATTGCCCAAAAACTCGGTCTTGGTAATAACCTGAGCAAGGATATATGGCTCCTCAATCTTGGCAATCTTGGTAACCTCTGGCAGACCCGATGGGTTGTGTACCTCCACCTCCTCGCCCGAAGTGGTGGTGATGCGGTACGACACATTGGGAACTGTGGTAATTACATCCATATTGAACTCGCGGTAGAGACGCTCCTGAATAATCTCCATATGGAGCAGACCGAGGAAACCGCAACGGAAACCGAAGCCCAAAGCAAGCGAACTCTCAGGCTCAAAGGTCAGCGATGCGTCGTTGAGCTGTAGTTTCTCAAGCGATGCACGCAAGTCCTCGTATTGGTCAGCCTCGACAGGATAGACACCCGCAAAGACCATAGGTTTTACATCCTCAAAGCCCGCAATAGCCTCGGTGCAAGGGTTGGAGACGGTGGTAATGGTGTCGCCCACCTTAATCTCTTTAGAGTTTTTGATACCTGAGCAAATGTAGCCCACATCGCCAGCCTTGATATCTGTGCGAGGAACCATTTTGAGTTTTAGTACACCCACCTCGTCAGCATCGTACTCGCTGCCGGTATTAAAGAACTTGACATTCTCGCCCTTACGGATAGTGCCGTTAAAGACGCGATAGTAGGCAATAACACCGCGGAATGGGTTGAATACCGAGTCGAAGATAAGCGCCTGCAGAGGGGCGTTCTCGTCGCCCTTAGGGGCAGGAATGCGGTTGACAATAGCCTCCAAAACCTCGTCAACACCCTGACCCGTCTTGCCCGAAGCGCAGAGAATATCGTCGTGGTCACAGCCGAGCATATCGACAACTTGGTCCTTAACCTCGTCAACCATAGCCGACTCCATATCAATCTTGTTCAGCACAGGGATAATCTCAAGGTCCTGACCCAAAGCCAAATAGAGGTTTGAGATAGTCTGCGCCTGAATGCCCTGAGTGGCGTCAACAACAAGCAGCGCACCCTCACAAGAGGCAATGGCACGCGACACCTCATAAGAGAAGTCCACATGTCCGGGGGTGTCAATAAGGTTGAGAGTATAGGTTTGACCGTCACGAGCCTTGTACTCCATCTGGATGGCGTGGCTCTTGATTGTGATACCCTTCTCGCGCTCAAGGTCCATATTGTCAAGGACCTGGTTCTGCATTTCACGCTGATTGAGAGTGTCGGTCATCTCAAGCAGACGGTCGGCAAGGGTACTTTTGCCGTGGTCTATATGTGCAATGATGCAAAAATTTCTTATATTCTTCATAACGGCGCGAAGATAGTAATAATTTTTCAATTTTGCTACTTGCACCTATATAAATTACTATCTTGACCCGATATAGAGCAATATTGCGGCAATGAAAATCATTAAAAGGTCAACGGCTTTGGACTTGAGGTTGCGCTCGTGAAAGAGTATTGCTCCGCACGCAAAGGATACCAACACGCTTGAGCGGCGTATCATTGAGACCACCGAAATCATCGCATCAGGGTCGGAGAGAGCGAATAGGTAGGCCACATCGGCAGCCGACAAAAAGAGTGAAATCAAAGGTATTGCCCACGACCAATGGAATGCATCGCCACTATCCTGTTTTGATGGCTTGAAAAAGGTTAATATGGCGATTGTAATACTCATAAGCACAGCCTGATATAGAACATACCAACTCTGCACGAACATAGGCTCAAGCGAGTGCATAATATGGCGGTCATAGAGTCCGCAACAAGCGCCTGTAACTGCGGCCAATCCGACAAAAAGAATACCGCGATTATGGCGGAAGTCAATGCCCTCTTTCTTGCCTGAACGGCTGAGCATAAAGAGCGACCCGATAGCAAGCAGTACACCTGCCCATTGGGTCAAATTGAGGCGTTCGCCAAAGATTATCATCGCTCCAACAAGGGTCATTACGGGGCGGGTGGCGTGGATAGGTGCAGCGATAGTGAGGGGTATCTCCTTGATGCCGAAGTAGCCGAATATCCACGAACAAAGCACCATAACCGCCTTGATAGCCACAGCGAGGTGGTCGTCAAGAGTGCCTATGCCTACGCTGAAGCGACTACCCTCAAACCACCCAAACTCAAAGATTGAGTTTAGTACAATGGGCGAGAATAGCAGCGTAGAGAACAGAGTGTTGAGTAGCAGCACCTTAAGCACCGCATTAGCCTTGAGGGCCTGCTTCTTGGAGACATCGTACAATCCGAGCAACGACGCCGATATAAATGCCAAAATTATCCACATAGTGGCGCAAATATAGCAATTAATGCAAAATTATTACTACCTTTGAGTAATAAATCTATTTTGACTATGAAACGACTATTTATTCTCTCTGTTGTGCTATTGATGTCGGTGTGGCTCTATGGTGCTGATAATGTGCCGTTTAACGGGCGTGTATGCGATGTTGACGGCTTTGGGTTGAAGGTTCAGATTGAGGTCAAAGGGTCTGATAAACGCACCGTGGCGGGTAAAGACGGTAAGTTTGGTCTTACCGATGTCAAGGCTGACGATGTGTTGCAATTGCGCTATAAGAAGTATCGTCATCAGGTCAATGTCGAGGGTCGTCGTAGTATTGTCATTGTTATAGCCGACGATGGCTCTATAAAGCAATTATCTGAGTCGCAGGAACTTATAGATGCGGGTATGGATTATGTTGTGCGTCGTGAGCTCCCGGCAAAGGGTGGTCTGCTTACTGCCGAAGTTATTGCCCGTGAGGGCTTTACCAATCTTGCTGATGCGCTGAGGGCCAAAGCTCCGAGCCTTATGGTGGAGAGTGCAAGTCGTGTAATTATCCGTGGCGTGAACAGCATAGGTAACCCTGCCCCTGCGCTGATAGTTTGTGACGGTATGGAGATAGCATCGCTCGATGCGGTCAATATAAACGACATCGCCTCGGTCGAGGTGCAGAAGGACGGCACCCTCTATGGTTTCCGTGGCGTAGGAGGTGTGATATCAATAAAGACAAAGACGGGCGCAAGTCGCTAACCGACAATCAGTTGCGCTATAACGAAGGT
>JAFNYE010000004.1 GCA_017383345.1 Alistipes sp.
CGGTCACCAATGGTGTAGAACTTTGAATCAGAGGTCTTGATAATCTTTGAGATAGTATACTCCACAGTGCCTATCTCCGCCATCTCGGTAATTGTTGAGAACTTCTCTTTTGCTCTATCCTCGAGCGACTTGCCACATCCCGTAAATAGGATAGCAGAGGCAACGAGCAAAGTAAGTATATTTTTCCTCATATCACATTTAATTAATTATCAATACATTAGAGACATAGGAGGGTATCAATCCTCCTATGTCAGAATTTGGTGCAAGAAATTACTCGCGACCAGCAGCAACCAAAGTGATGTCGTTGTCTGCAAGTTCTGTATCAGCAGCATTAGCTACCTGAACACCGATACCGTAAAGCTCAGCAATCTTCTTCTCGAAGTTGCCAACCTTGAGGTTGCCACCTACTACGAGCTCGCCACCAGCCTTACCCTCAGCACGGATAGATGCGAGTGTTGCATTATCATCTGCAAAAGCACCCCTGCAGGTCGCACTCTTGTAAACACGCAATGTTGCACCGAAGCACTTCTTGAAGTTATCCTTCAAGCTCTTAACCTTCATACGGCCATCCAACTTAAAATCTGCCATAGTTGTAATTTTTTAATAGTTAATAAATATGTGTAATTTAGAAAATAACACCCTTTGAAATCTCTGTTATCTCCTGCGCTGTAACTTTAGTACATCCATTCTCCTTTGCCCAGTTGTTAGCTTGAGTCAAAGACTTTGAGTTAAACTCTCCAATAGGGAAATAGTGCTTGTGGCCAGAATAATTGCAAACACCAATCTGGCAAGCAATACCAAGCTGCTCCCAGAAGTAATTCTCAATATTCTTCACCATAGTACGACCATGGATAGATATCTCCTCGTTAGAGAACTTCTTTCTTGTCTCTGCCAATGATTTCGATGTGTCAATACCCTTTACGCTACAAGATTTCGCTCTATCTGCATCAATGATAAAGCACAATGTGAGATACTCAAACTTCTCCGAGAACTCTCTTTGAAGAGTTGACATCTTCTTACGACCATGAACACTAATTTCGTTTGCCATAATTGTTTAATGTTTAAATGGTTAATAAAATGTGTGAATTAAATTTATGTTTAGGACATATTTTACTTTCTGTTTTTATCTTGCTCTTGGGCATTTTTCCAATGAGAAACCAACGCATTGAGCATAATATCGGATATACCTTTAATTATTTTGTCCGCATCAAGTTCAGCGCATTTAGCCACTACTTTAGAGCTAAATTGCTTATCCTCCTTCGCCTCATCTTTGTTCGCCTCTGATGTTGTATAGTGAGCTAACCCCAAATTGGCAATCAACTGATTATACTCGGCTCGATTAACGAGCAACGAGAAGTTACCTTCGCTAACTTTTCCCATACGCCACAAGTAGGCATCGAGCAAATCGAATTGCTGCAGTTCAAATGAGGTGACCTCAAACACCACTTTACGCAACTCATCAAGTGCTGCTACATATGCATCAATATCATCCTTAATATCTTTGTTTGCGCAATGGCTGATATTGAGTCTTTTGCACAATTTCGGATACTCCTTCAATGCCAGACTGTCGTAGATGGGAAATCCCAACGGGTATTTAACCCTATCTTGCTGCAACAAATAGTAGGCATACTTTGACAACAGCGAAATTTGGCGACTTCCTCTCTCCAAATTTTTTCGGATGCCATATCGCTCGTCAAACAAAATGCACCCAGTCTGCTTTCTTGTTGCTACATTGTAGAAATACTCTGCAGCATACTCGTCCGATGGACCTAACGAGACAATTTTTTCTGCCATCTCCTCAAACGAGAAGTAACTATATGCGGCATTTGTAGAGTAGAGCGAGTCGATAACTATCAGTCGTAAAATGACTTTTTCGGTATAGTCGAGCGCAGAGTTTTTGGCAAATAGTGAATTGATGATGTTGCGCTGCTGAATATAGGTAAACGGACCACTCTCCGCACCATATCCCAACTGCTGATCCATCACTCCTAATAGAGCAACAACCTCTTCTCTAAATGCGCTATTTAATACCTTCGCCTTCATCGTTACTTCACATCCTTAATCAGGCGAACACCGAGACCAAAATATTTTTTTTGGTAACCATAGACTTCCATATTTGTATATTGCCCATAACCACCTGCATCCCACGATGCTAACCATGTACGCCAAGCAAAAATATAAGGATATTTTTTCCCCTTTCTTGAGCGTGTCGTTGGCATAAATACCACACCAAGCGCTTCAAGCTGATTCCACTGCTCGGTAGTATATTGGTTTACGGAGCAATCAGTGGCGGTAATATCAAGAGGAATACGCAGACGATTATTCCAGAAGTCATCCGGCATAATCATATAACCTTTCATTCCGCATACTGTAGCTTTAACTCTCAACTTGGTGGCATTTGGGCGATTCCACATTATGTAATCCCACTCATCACTTGTTGGAGTACGCCAAAGCCCCTCTTTATTACCTCCATTGGTAATTGGGTTATAAACGCCCCAGTCGTAATTGGTGCCCGCTATATCTCCCTCTGCTGGACCATAGTCGGAGTCATTTTCGCTAACCTCAGTAGGCTGACAACCCATATAGCCTGAGGTACCCCAACCAAAGAGGTCAATCCAGCCATCGTAGTTAGGCGCAATCTTCTCGTTATCCGTGCCAATAATATCGTACTGATTCTCGGCAAAGCGGAACTCGTACTTGGCAGGGTTAAACTGCAACATACCACGCGAGAAGCAGACTTTAGCGCCCTTACTGTTGATAGTAAAGCGACCAGGAAGCTCGCCATTACTCTTCGTGGTTTCGGGTGCAGGCTGTGTCTTTGCCTCCTCGGCAGCCTTTGCTGCCTCCACATTAGATGCTGTTTCTCCATTATTGATTACATATACCAACTTACTTCCAAGTTGTTGAGTTGTCCACGCAGCATCTACCTCAAAACCTACCAACGCCGCTACCTCACGCAAAGCACCCTTTGCATTGTCGCAGGCAACGCCGCCCTTCAATACCGTTACGCTATTATTCGATGCGATATTGATTGTGTAATCGCCACAAGTTGCACTTTTCTTTATATCTGCAACTGCTGCCTCAACAACATCATCTGTGCGCTGATATGCAATCATACTCTCCATATCTGCCTTAACGGCATTTTTCTTTACCTTACCAGCACTCTCCAATGTCAAGCCATCAAGCACTGCAACCCACTCGTCTGGAGTGTAGATCTTAACCTTCAAGCCATACTCGCTCAGCATACGCTCGATAAATGAGCCTACGGTAAGGCTTGCTCGGCACCCAAACTCGCCCTCATTAGTCAAACCCAACTCGCCAAGCGTTGCGCTATCCTCTGCTTGACTGCGACCTGAATAAATGCGCAACTTCGCACCAAACTCCGTATTGAACAACTCCTTCAAAGTTGCTACAGTTGTTGATTTTGTAAGATTAAATGTTGCCATATACCTAATTATATTGCTAGTAGTTTGTACCCCGAGGTGCGATCAAACACCCCGAGATTAGTGTGTGGTTTAATACTCGCCACGGGCTGCCTGGCCAATGGTTATCTCGTTAGGAACGAGCTTCTTGTCCTCTGCATCCTTAATCTGAACGGTTACGCCGAACTGCTCATCGAAGAGCTTCTCAGCATCACCAACCTTCATACTTGCCTTAATCTTGAGGCCATCAGCCTTGGCGTTTACCGTCTTGGCAGTCTTGGTGTTGAGTGCCGCAAGGGTCATATCACCATCAGCAATCTTTGCACCCTTGTAGAATACAAGCGTAAGCCCAAAAGCCTCCTTAAACTCCGCAGAGATAGTTTTTAGCTTCTTCTGTGGAGCAACGGTAAACTCCGCATTCTTGAATCTATCCATTATATTATTCAAAATTCCCATAATATATTATATGTATTAAATGTTTATTACTCCAAAATGATA
>JAFNYE010000091.1 GCA_017383345.1 Alistipes sp.
GGTGCCGATATAGAGAACGGTGCAGAGCTTACTGCCGAGCTGAACACCATAACCAAAGCCATTGAGAGCAACAAGGCTACCGACGAGATTATCGAGCGCCACAAGGTTGTTCAATCTGCCCTTTTGCCCCTTATCCGTATGCGCCGAAGTGCAACCATATCGACCCTCAACGGGCTCTTTGCCACCGACTACTTCAACGAGTCGCTCTATCAGGCAGACCCCTACAAACTGCTGTGGAGAGTACTCGATGAGCCTATTGTAGAGGTGCGCAACGATGCGGTGATGTACATCTACTACCTCTCCGTGCGCCGTCACACCCTCGACTACACCCCTCTGACCCAAAATATAGCCGAGAAGATTGTGGGCCGTATGTACGACAACATACGCTCAGGGTCGCTCATTGCATCCATAGCCATACCAAGCCGTCGTAACCGACTATTCAGCCACCTTGAGACATCTATACGCCTTACCGTGCTGATGATTATCGACGCACTACTCTCAAAGCAGGAGAACAGCCGCGAGCGTGCTGCCCTATTGCTCGGTCACATACGCTCCATATTCAACTACATAACGGGTAACCTCGCCCTTGTGCGTGTAATTATGCCGTTCCTACAGTTTGTGCTGCGCAAACAACTCACATTCCAGGCCGCCTATGTCAACAACATCATTGAGTATCAGGGTTTTTGGGATGACAATGTGGTAACCAAGAGCGCAGAAAAGAACCGTTGGAGCCGTCAGGCTATGTGCCGTCTGCTGCCAATGTTGCTATACCACAGCTCCGAGGCCACGGTGCAGGCAAAACTCAAGGAGCAGTTTGCCCAGATGCAAGATGCCATACTCGACGGTTATACCACGGGCGACAGTATGAGTTACTTCGTGCTTGAGCGCATTATGGTCATTATGGGCGTGGCCGACTGGCAGAATGTACGCCAGACAGTTGTCACCACCTTTGAGCGTTGCAAGAGCAGCGAGTGGGCCGACTACACCACAATGTCGATGCTCTACTCCCTCTACCAAATAGCAATCTATTCGCCTCAAAACCGCGAGTTGATAGATATTTATGGCCGCGAGGCAGTTGATTGGACTCTGAGAACAAAGGGTCTTTTCCGCGCACGCAACAGCCACAAAGCCAACACTTTAGGCCTCTATAAGCGCAATGTGATGAATTGGTACGCCGTGGTCTATGCAACCAATGCGGGTGACGGCAAGGCCCTTGAGGGCGACCAAAGTTGCGTACCTGAGTTCTACCACCTGCTCGACAGGGCTATTGAGCAGAACGACAAGCTGCTGCTCTTCCACCTCATTGAAAACATCTCGGAGCTGATAACCGACTTCGGCTACATACGCACAGCCCTCGACCTGTTGCTCCACATCCTCAAGGCTTACGACACCACCTCAAAGGTGGAGGCTCTCGATAGCGTTGCCGTTGACCGCGACGGCATATACAACCTCACGCTTGTTTCGCTTATAGGCAATACCCTGAGTACCGCCAAGAACTACTTTGCCGATGAGGTTGATAGTTTCATCAAGCGCGACATTGTGGGACTCTCGTTCCCGGGTATATCCAAGTACCGCGAGCAGATTTTGTCCTACAACCCCTCTGGCGAGTCGCTCTCCGACCTGTTTACACACAAATTCGGCAACTTCCTGATGTGGTCTTTGCTCCACGAGCCTGCCGTGGGCAACTTCTCCATTGAGGCTATGCAGAGCGCCGAGCAGGCAAAGGATTGCTTCGACTGGTTTGATAGAGTTATCAGAATATTAATAAAGACAATGTTTAACGCAAAGGTATGATTAAAAAAGTTATGTCATTAGTCATCGTTCTGCTCATCCTATGGGTGGCAGCATCATTTTCAAGAGCCATATTTACCCCTAAGGGCTCAGATAGCGAGGGTAAAATCATCACAGGCCACCGCGGAGGCGCAGGCTTGGGATTGGAGAACTCCATTGAGTGCATCGAGCGCGGTATGGCCGCAGGGGCAACATCTATAGAGATAGATGTCCACATCACAGCCGACGGCAAGGTGGTCGTATGCCACGACCCAACCCTCGACCGCACAACCGACACCTCGGGGGCTATAAACGACCTTACCCTTGACCAAATCAAGGCAGCAAGGCTGACCAACGCCAATGGCGAGGCTACCGAACAGACTATTCCTACCCTTGAGCAGGTGCTTCAAATCATCGACGGCCGTGTGGAACTGCTCCTCGAAATCAAGCGCACAAAGGGCAACAACCCAGGCATTGAGTCCGCTGTGCTGAACATCCTCAAGGAGCATAACGCACTGAGTTACACCGTTATACAATCGTTTGACGACAGCGTTCTTGAGACCCTGCACACCCTCGACCCATCCCTCAAACTCGAGAAACTGCTCTTTGGCAAGATTTTGGGTCTGCCCCTGATTTTTGACGGCACGCTCACTCGCTTCTCAACCGACAAGTACCACTACATCCGCTCGTTCAACTTCTACCATAAGGCGCTCTCCGCACCGCTCTCGCGCTATCTGCACCGCAAGGGCTACCGCACCCGCATCTGGACCGTCAACGACCCCAAAACGCTTAAAGCGGTCGCACTCGACGGCATCATTACCGATAGACCCGACCTGATGTAGAGTCCAGCTCGGGAAACTTTGAAACACGACCATTGCGGTTTTGGATAGCCTTACGGCTATTAAGTCCAAAGGGTGTTCGGCCTTTGCAAGCGAGCTTGCAGACCGACACTCTTTAGCCTTACCCCTACGGGGCAGTCCAAACCCGAAAACGCGCTATCTAAAAATATAAAAGATATTTACATTCCCCCTAAATCCCCCTTTGGCAAAGGGGGACTTGGTCGCAAAGTTCCTTTGCTCCGAGGTGCAAGTAAGTACGGGTGTGCGAGGCTGACGCACCACAACCGCTTTTGAGTTCAAGCGAACTTGAGGTCAACCCTAAACTCCCTAAACTCCTTAAACTCTCTACACTCTCCAATCTCCAATCTCCCCAACTCCCCCCTTGTCCCACGGTCGTCTTATTCTGGGACAAAATGGGACAAAATGGGTTAATGTATTGTGGCACAGCGCGTTACGCTGTCCCAACTTGTCCCACGCCTGGGACAAAATGGGACAAATGGGACAAA
>JAFNYE010000092.1 GCA_017383345.1 Alistipes sp.
CGTAACTATGGCAGACTTCCTTGCTAACAAGTACGAGGGTCAGTATGTAGCTATTGAGGGCGTTCAGGTTGCTTCTGCAGACCTTGCTAAGACTTGGGTTATGGGTGGCGCTCACACCTCTATCAATATGGAGGATGCTGCCGGCAACAAGTTCATCGTATTCTCTTCTAAGTATGCTACCTACGGCACTCAAACCGTAGCTCAAGGTTCAGGTACTATCAAGGGTATCTCTGCAATCAACAACGGTACTATACAGATTATCTTTGCTCAGGCAAGCGACTTTGCAGGTTTGACAGGCACTCGCTTTGATGGCGCCGTTACCCCAGATCCAGACCCAACTCCAGATCCAACTCCAGGTGTTGGCTTCACTTCTGACGCAGCATTTGTTCAGAGCGCTGAAGACTCTGCAACTGCCAGCTACACTCTCGGCGCATCAACAATTAATGGTGCTGAGTGTTCTGGCTTCAAGCTTGGCACAAGCAAAAAGGCAGGTGTATTCACATCTAAGGCTGTAGGCGTTGCTGGCGACAAGACTCTTGAACTTACTGCATTTGCTTGGAAAGACAAGAGCGCTAAGCTCTACATCCAGGTCGTAGGTGGTGGCTCTGCATCAGTATCAGAGATTTCTCTGGCGGCAAATGTTGGCGCAACCGGTAACCCGCCATACACCATTACTGCGGCTGATACTGATACTTACACCGTTACCTTGACAGGTTTGACTGAGGCTTCAACTATTGTATTCTCAACTCATAACACCTTTGCAGCAGCAGCAGATGACGAATCAGGCCGCGCAGTTGTAGCTGGTGTACACCTCAAGTAATTTTATCAAATTTCTCTCGGTAGGGTCTTCCTACCGAGGGAGTTTTATTTTTAAGATGAACAAATTTTTATTCAAACTTTTCGTAGTACTTACAACTACAACCTTTTTATGGGCTTGTAGCGAAGGTGACCCTTGGTCTCCGTTCCAGTCCAAAGCAACACTCTCACACAACTCTAAAGGTTGGGATGAGAAGACTATTACTATAAAGACCTCCGGAGATGTTCGATTTACTTGGGAGGCTGTCATTGTAGAGGGTAGTGAGTGGGCATCTTTCAGCTCCTCAGATGAGCAGATTGTTACAACAGGCAAAGTTGGAACTCCTGCAACCATCTACTTGCACAAAAACGAAACAGCCGAAGCACGCAACGCAACAATTATCGTTGCATTCTCTGACGGCTATAAAACACAACTTGAGTTCTCGCAGTTGGCTAAGAGCGCTAATGAGGCCTACGACCGTGCTTGGGGCGAACAGCCTGCTCTTACCCAGAGCGATGATTTAATTCACAAAACATACTTTACCACCCTTGCTAACGGCAATGAGGTGCGTAACTACTCAATATGCTACGACAAAAAGCGATTGGTATCTCGTTGGGTAGCCTACCCTATCCACGATTGCTATATTAAACCATCGCTCAGTCGTACCAACGCTTGGAGTTTTGACCCGAATCTCCCTCAAGATATTCAGCAAAACATCGTTGCAGGTGGTTATAACGATCAGGGAAATCATCGCCTTGATCGCGGTCATATGCTCCCTTCAGCGTCACGATATAGCACATACGATACAAACGCTCAGACCTTCTATGCAACTAATATGATGCCTCAAAATAGCGACTTTAATCAGGGTATTTGGGGACAACTTGAGGGTAAAGTTCGCGGAGCAAACTGCGCTGACACTCTCTATGTTGTAGTGGGTACACTCTTTGAGGATGGCAAAACCTTCACTTCAAGAGGTCGCACAATTGCTCGTCCGAGCCACTGCTACAAATTGCTGCTTCGCACAAAGTCCGGCAACACAAAAAAGAGCATATCGCAGATTACCGATGCATCGGAACTTAAGGCTATTGGTTTCATCTTTGAGAACCAGGCTTCTGCGGACAATGGAGATATTCGCGGAGCTGCAACCTCTATTGCAGAGATTGAGAAGCGCACAGGATTTACATTCTTCCAAAATATTAATCCTACTATTGCTGCGCAAGTAAAGAGTCAAAACAACTTTAACGATTGGAATTTCTAAACTAATACTATATGAAAAAACTATTATTAACAACACTGCTTGTTGCGGGCGTATTTATTAGTTGTTTTGCGCAAAAGCCTCATATGGTTGTTTTCTACAACCTTGAGAACCTGTTCGACACAATCAATGACCCCGACAAATTGGACGAAGAGTTTCTTCCAAATGGAGCTAAGAAGTGGAACTCTGTAAAGTATCAAAAGAAGCAGAGTAATCTTGACAAGGTATTCTTTGATATGGCTTTAATCCAGCGCGAATTTCCCGCTGTAATTGGCGTATCAGAGATTGAGAACCGATTGGTATTGGAGGATTTGGTATCACAGCCAAAGATGTCACACGGCAACTACCGCATCGTTCATTTCGACTCTCCCGATCGTCGAGGTGTAGATTGCGCTTTCCTCTACCGACCTGATGTATTTACACTCGAAGGTAGCAAAGCTCACAAATTCGAGATGCCGGGTATGGAAAACTTCTATACTCGCGACTTGGTAACAATGTGGGGTACTATCGAGGGCGAGCCATTCTATTTCTTGGTATCACACTGGCCATCACGACTTGGCGGCAAGGAGGCTTCTGACCCTAAGCGTGAGGCTGCTGCAGCTCAATGCCGTCGCCTTGCGGATTCAGTTCGCACAGCTAACCCTAACACCAAAGTTGTAATTATGGGCGACCTTAACGACGATGCGACCGACAAGAGTATTACCGAGGTGCTTGGTGCTCGTGAGAATATCAAGAAGTTGGCACAGGGCGAACTTTACAACCCATACATTGCACTTCTTAAGGCTGGATATGGAACATTGGGCTACCGCGACTCTTGGAACTTGTTTGATAACATCATCGTTTCAGAGAACTTGGCAACAGGCTCAACCGGCGCAATTAAACTTCATCGTGCCGAGGGTAGCAAGTTCTATGGTAACATTTTCACTCGCCCATATATGATGCAGCGTGAGGGTCAGTACAAGAACTACCCACTCCGAACATTTGTTGGCAACAACTTCCAAAATGGTTTTTCTGATCACTTGCCAGTATATATTTATATAGGTAAATAATTCTTAACTTACATATATGAAAAAATTTCTACTCTTTACATTACTTACCCTCTGTAGCCTTACAGCTATGGCTCAAGGCGGAATTAAGGGTCAAGTCGTATCGCGTAATGGTCGTACTGCCGTAGGTCAGGTTAATGTGACTATTGCCGAGAATGGCAAGAGCGCAACAACCGATGACAACGGTATGTTCAACTTTGCCGACCTAAGCGCAGGCGATTATCGCCTTACTTTCACAGCTCCGGATTTCGAGACTCTCGAGATTATGGTTCGTGTAGAGCGCAATGTGCGTGACCTGCAGTCTGTAATTATCGTTCCAACCTTCCAGCGCGAGGTTATGGACGATTCTGTCTTTGCAGAGTTCGATAACGACTCTTCTGCTTCTGACACTCAGGCTCTGCCGTCATCACTCTCCTCTTCAAAGGATATCTACAACAGCATTGCATCGTATCG
Source organism: Alistipes sp. (assembly GCA_017383345.1). Taxonomy (GTDB): domain Bacteria; phylum Bacteroidota; class Bacteroidia; order Bacteroidales; family Rikenellaceae; genus Alistipes. Next base: position 3,551 of record JAFNYE010000092.1, read on the forward strand.
TTTTAGCGAGATGCGTTTCAATGTGCGTGGTTACGATTCAATGTATCAGGATGTATATCTCAACGGCATCCGTTTCAACGATGCTATGACCGGATATGGTCCGTGGTCACTTTGGAGCGGTCTTAACGACGCTACTCGCAACCAGGAGAATAGCGCAGGCCTCACTCCTACCGACTTTGGTGTTGGTGGAATTGGTGGCGCAACCAATGTAAACGCTCGCGCTTCACAAATGCGTAAGGGTTTCCGCGTAAGTGTATCAAACGCCAACCAGATGTATCGCTGGAGAGCAATGGTATCATACGCATCTGGCGCACTTGACAATGGTTGGTCATACGGTTTCTCTGTTTCAACTCGTCAGGGCGGCAATGGTTATGTTGATGGTATCTACTACAACTCATACGGCTATTTTGCCTCAGTTGAGAAACTCTTTGGTACAAAGCACCGTCTTGCACTCTCTATCCTCGGCACACCACAGCAGCGCGGTGCGCAGCAGGCTTCTACACAGGAGGCTTACGATTTGTTTGGTAGCAACTACTACAACCCAAATGTAGGTTTCCAGGATGGCAAGATGCGTAATACCCGCGTACGCCGTACTCACGAGCCTATTGTAATGCTCAACTACAACTTTGACATATCTGACAACACCCGTTTGACAGTTGCAACATCAGTACGATTTGGTTTCAATGGCTACTCTGCCCTCACTTGGAAGGATGGAGCTGACCCACGCCCTGATTACTACCGTTACTTGCCGTCAAACTACTTGAGCCAAATTACACCTGAAATTCCAGGTATCTTTGAGCCAACCACAGATGAGCAGGTTGAGAACTATATTCAGGCTGCAATGGGTGCAATGCAGGTTTGGAATGGTCGCATCGACTTTGACCGAATGATTAATTCCAACCGTCGCGAGGACCCTACTACAGCCGAGTATGCAAAAGGTTTCCGATCAAATTATATGATTGAGGAGCGTCATACCGACCAGATTGACTACAACTTTGTAGCAAATATCTCTCACCAATTCAATGCGAACCATCGTATCATTGGTGGCGTGAAGGCCCGCATTAACCGCACTGAGTACTATAGCACCGTTAAGGATCTTCTCGGTGGTGACTATTGGCTTGATATTGACAAGTTCGCTGAGCGCGATAAGGGTAGCGATGTTATTGCATACCAGAATGATGTTGACTACTATTTGGCAAACGGTCACGCTCGCGTAGTTAAAGAGGGCGAGAAGTATGGCTACGACTACTACGCACACCTTCGCCAGGCTCAGCTTTGGGCTCAGTACGGTCTTACATACGGCGGCTTGGCTGTTAATGTAGGCGTTGAGGGCGGCTATAGTTCATTGTGGCGTCAGGGCCTTTGGCGTAAGGGTTTGTTCCCTAATGGCAACGACTCATTTGGCAACTCTCAGCACCTTAATTACTTTACATACAAGGCAAAGCTTGGTGTAAACTACCGTTTCTCTGGTGCGCATTCACTCTCTTTCAATGCGGCAGCTATACAGGATGCTCCTAAGTTCGCTGCAGCATTCGTATCTCCGCGTACTCGTAACCAGACTAACCCTGGTCTTACTACTGAGAAGATTTACAGCGCCGAGTTGACCTATAATCTCAACTTGCCGTATATCAAGGCTCGCGTATCAGGATACTTCACAAAGATGAACGACCTTTCAAAGGTTATCTCATTCTACGACGATACTCAGTCTTCATTCACCAACTTCGCTATGTCAAACATAGACAAG
>JAFNYE010000093.1 GCA_017383345.1 Alistipes sp.
CGCACCAAAAGCGGTCGCACAGGCAAAAGCGTAGCCTCTTGCTCAGCAAGCGAATTGATTTGCGCAGCCTACTTAGTAGCAAACAACGCTACGGCAATACCTCAAATTATGAGCGTCGCCGAGCTTGAGAAAAGAGTTGGATTTACATTCTTCGTTAATGTACCAAACGCTCCCAAAACGACATACACCCGTACCGATTGGGAGTAAAGAAAAAGACTTGCAATTGCAAGTCTTTTTTTTGTTTAGTATTGTCGCGCACCAAATATACTTGACCCAACTCTTACTTGAGTTGAGCCACACTCAATTGCAATAGGGTAGTCGTCAGACATTCCCATAGACAAAATATCGAATTGCTCGCCAAAAAGCGGCTCAAGCTCGTGCTTGATAGCTGCAATACGCTCAAAATCAGCGCGAATAACGGCCTCATCTTCAGTAAAAGTTGCCATACCCATTATGCCACGAATAGAGATATTCTTAAGTGCATTTATAGCACCCGAATGGAGGTAGGTGCGCAAGATGTCAATATCCCAGCCACTCTTGCTATCCTCATCGGTAATATGCACCTCAAGCAGACAATCTATCACTCTACCACATCGCTCTGCCTCACGATTTATACACTCCAATAAGCGCACACTATCAACCGACTCAATAAGAGATATAAATGGCGCAATAGCTCGGACTTTATTAGTCTGCAAATGTCCAATCATGTGCCACTCAATATCCTTAGGCAAAGTGTTATATTTGGCAACAAGTTCCTGCACGCGACTCTCACCAAAGAGTCGTTGGCCGGCATTATAAGCCTCTAAGACTGCCTCAGAGGGATGGAACTTCGAGACCGCAACAAGTTTAACGCTCTGGGGCAAGGAGCTGCGAAGAAGCAATATTTTATCTTTTACAGACATAATTTTTCACATTTTGCTATGCAAAGATATGTCAAAGTGCAGGCCTAAACAAAATTTTCAAAGAAAATTATTATATTTGTAGGCTATGAAACGACTTATATTTACACTATTTGCGATTTTCGCACTCTCTACCGCCTTTGGTCAAGAGATTAAAGCACCTAAAATTGTATGCGGTCCATACATCACTTCGTGCTCTGAGAACGAGTTTACCATCACTTGGCAGACTGATACCGACGCTCTTAGTTGGGTCGAGATTGCACCTGATGACGGAACGCACTTTTACCACACTGAGCGCGAGCGCTTTTACCAAACCATCCACGGCCGTCGTCCGATAGGCAAGTGGCACACCGTAACTGTTACAGGCCTTCAGGCTGGCACCAATTACCGTTACCGCGTGTTACATAAGGGCGTAACCCTCAATCAGGGCAACAAGCGCGTACGCTACACCGAGAGTAAAGGTAGTAATGTCTATCGTCGCGAACCATACAAAGTTCGCACTCTTGACAAAAATAGCGCTACAACACGCTTTGCTATAGGTAACGACTTTCACGACAAGCCTGAATTAATTACCGCGCTATTCTCTAAAGAGCAAATCGTCCCTGAAAAGTACGATTTCGTTCTTTACAACGGCGATATGGTAAGCAGCTTTGAGAGTGAGGAGCGATTGGTAGCAAGTGTTCTTGCCCCTTCAGTTGCTCAATTTGCATCGCAGGTGCCTCTATTTTTCTCTCGAGGCAACCACGAAACTCGCGGAAATTGGGCTATAAACTACTCTGACTATTTTCACACATCAACCTCTACGCCATACTATACATTCAGCGATGGTCCTGCGATGTTTATCGTTTTGGATGGTGGCGAGGATAAGCCTGATAGTGACATCGAATATCACGATCTTGTGCGCTATGACATCTACCGACAGCAGGAGGCTGAATGGCTCAAAAGTGTCGTAGCAAGCGAGGAGTTTAAGTCTGCAACTGTTAAGGTTGTTATTATGCACATCCCACCCAAGAGTAACGGCTGGCACGGTCAAGCGGAGATTACGCGACTATTTGCTCCGATACTCAACAGCGCAGATATAGATGTTATGTTCTGCGGACATATTCACAAATATCAGTTTAGCGAGCCAAACGATCCGCTCACAAAGTGCAACTTCCCGGTTGTGTGCAACCCAAATCGCGCGCGTATGGATGTAGAGGTAACAGCAGAAAAGATTACCTACAACATCGTTAACAGCGAGGGAGAAAAGATTATCAACAACGAACTATTAATTAAATAAAATGAAAAAAACACTTCTAACTATCGCATTGGCACTTGGCACTATTACCGCCTTTGCCTGCACAAATTTCATCGTCACTAAGGGTGCTTCGACCGATGGCTCTGTTATGGTAACATACGCTGCCGATTCTCACCAACTTTATGGCGCATTATACAAGTACACCCCGGCAAAGCGTGCTGCGGCAACTATGACTGTAACCGAATGGGATACAGGCAAATATCTCGGCGAGATTGCCCAGTTGCCTGTAACTTATTCAACTGTAGGTAATATGAACGAGCACTCTGTAATTATTACCGAGACCACTTGGGGCGGATTATCGCAGCTTGAGGATCCAAACGGAAAGATTGACTACGGATCGCTTATTTACATCACCCTTCAGCGCGCCAAAACTGCTCGTGAGGCTATCTCTATTATCGTCGATTTGGCAAACACATACGGATACGCCTCATCAGGCGAGAGTTTCTCTATTGCCGATGCAGACGAGGCGTGGATTATGGAGCTTATCGGCAAGGGAGACTCGTCAAAGGACCCTTCTCGCAAGGGTATTGTATGGGTTGCTCGCCGTATTCCTGATGGCTATGTTTGCGCACACGCCAACCAAGCGCGTATCACAAATATCCCAAAGAACGACCCTGATTGCCTCCATTCAGACGATGTTATCTCATTTGCCCGCAAAGAGGGATTATATGATGGAACAGACGAGGATTTCAGTTTCTGCGACACATACGCACCGTTTGACTTTGGTGCTATGAGGGGTTGCGAGGCTCGCGTATGGAGTTTCTTCCGTTCTGTTGCTGATGGTATGGACAAGTACATCGACTTCGCTATGGGTTTAAACTCTAACAATAAAATGCCATTATGGGTTAAACCTCGCACTAAGATTGCCCCAAAAGTACTCTTTGATGCTATGCGCGACCACTATGAGGGTACCCCAATGGATATGACCACCGATTTGGGTGCAGGCGGTCACCATCTGCCATATCGTTGGCGTCCGATGTACTTCAGCGTTGATGGCGTAGAGTATTGCAACGAGCGTGCTACAGCTACACAGCAGACAGGTTTTTGGCTTTGTGGCCAGGCTCGCAAGGATAAAGTGGGCATTCTTTGGTTTGGTGTAGATGATGCAGCTACATCGGCGCTTACACCTATTTATGTCAATACAACTGAGGTTCCGTGGTGCTTGAGCGAGCAGAATGGCTCAATGCTTAAGTACTCCGACACATCACTCTTCTGGATTACCAACCGCGTGGCTCAGTTTGCATACCTTCGCTACGACCTTATCGGCAAAAAGGTGCGCGAGGTTGTAGATACTTGGGAAAACACAATGCTTGAGGCAGTAAAGAATATAGATATAGCCATCGGCAACACTCCAAAGGCTAAAAAGAAGGCTCAAATCGCCACAAAATTTAGCACCGAGGGCGCTCAGAAACTATTTGACACTTGGGCTAATCTCGATAAATATTTGTTGGTTAAATATATCGACGGCAATGTCAAGGGCGAAGACAAGAATGGCTTTATTGACAATGGTAACGGCAAAGATATTCCGGGCAAAATCGAACAACCAGGCTATAGCGAGAAGTGGAAGAGAGCTGTAGCTGCCGATAATGGCAAAATCCTCGAAGTTATAAAGTAACAACACTCACAAAAATACTTAAACAACAAAGCATCCTCCGCAGGGGATGCTTTGTTGTTATCAATAAAAAAGCGAGGTTTACCCCCCCCGCTTTGAATATTTTCACAACTAATTCTTCATTACGATTTGAAGCTCCGACAATGTATTTATTAGACCAAAGATACAAATTTATAAGCAAATCACAACACACGGCTCTCGCACTGCCAAATGAGCGCAGCCAGAGAGACAAATTAGCCCACACAATTGTATGGGCTAAATAAAAGAGTGCTGTTTATTAATTTAGTTTATCGCGTAAGTAGAAGTGATAAACAAGGGTGCCAATAATGTTGGTGCAGAGAACAAATGCTGCAACTAAAAATTTGATAATCAAATCAGTACCCGGTTTCTTTGTGAATAATTCATATACACAAATCAGACCCCATACAAAGAAGATTGTGCCAATTAGCCAAGTCTTAGTTGTAAATGTGTTTAAGTAATTATAAGTTAAACAGTTTTATTGAAAATTTCCTTAGGATAGACCACATCGCTCAAGAATAGTCCCTGCGCAGGCGCACCAGCACTCGAGAGTGAGAGGTTGCGAGCCTCAACGATATTACAAAACTCCTCAACGCCATATCTACCGCGACCCACATCGACAAGTGTTCCAACTATAGAGCGGACCATATTTCTCAAAAAACGGTCTGCTCGAATAGTAAAAACGAGTACTCCGTCTGCCTCAACACTCCAATGAGCTTTCATTACACGACATATATTTGTCTTATTATTGGAGTTAAGCTTTGCAAACGATGTAAAATCTTCATACTCAAGCAATTTAGATGCTGCTTCATTCATCTTTTCAACATCGAGCGGTACATAATAAAGCCACGCCGAAAAGCGTCTAAATGGTGCTTTAGTAGGGCAGATGTAGTAGCGATATTCTCGCTCGCGAGCGTCAAACCTCGCATGAGCGCCATCCTCAACCGGCGTTACCGAGAAAATGGCAATATCCTTCGGCAACATCATATTGAGTTTATATAGCAGTTGCGAGCAATCAACCTCAACATCAGTATCAAAATGTGCTACATAGTACGATGCATTCACACCCGTATCAGTACGCCCAGCACCAACAATCTCTGTAGGTGTGCGCAAAAGTTTAGTCAGCGCACCCTCTATGGTTTGTTGCACAGTCGGCATATCGGGTTGTCTTTGCCAACCACAATAAGCAGCACCATCGTATTGAAGTTCTACAAAAAAACGCATACACAAAGATAACAATTAAAAACAAAACCACAAAAATTTTTATATCTTTGCATAAAATATATTCAAAGCGTTATGTTCTTATAACGAGTTGGGACGATAAATAAAAATACAACTGATAGAAAATATATTGAAAGGCTGAGTAATATAACGGGTAAAAAAGTCATCTTATATAAAGAGATAACTTTTGAGCAGATAGAAAAGTTCCAAAAGCAATCTCAAAATGAACAAAAGTAAAACTTTATAAGAATTACCAAACTAACTAATTATGAAAACTTTACTAACCATCACGCTTTTGTTTTCCACAGTTCTCGGAGTAAAAGATACCATCTACATTGCGCGCTTCGAGCGATTTGTTGATAAGTTTATAGAGAAGCACGAAAACTTCACTAATGAGGAGTGGGAGGAGAACATTGCCAAATATGTTGAATTTCGCAATGAATACAGCGAACTTGTAGCAGATATGTCGAGTGAGCAACGAGATAAAGTTACATCTCTGCAATACAAAGTTAATGCGCTTATAATCAAACACAAAGCCGCTAAAGCATTTGGTTCGGTTGGAGAATTTGTCAACGAAGCGGCAGGCACTCTAAAAGAACTTACCGAGATGCTAAAGAAAGAGGAGGGGTTATAAACCCCTCTTTTTGGTTATTTACACTTTTTGATTTATCTTTGTGAGTTATTTAATTCAAAATTGAGAACATTATGCAAGCTGCAATTATCGGTTACGGAAAAATGGGGCACGAGATTGAAAAAATTCTTGTGCAGCGTGGTCATACCGTAAGCCTTATTATAGACCAAGATAACATAGCCGACCTCAACGCTGATAAGTTAAACGGCATTGATGTTGCTATTGAATTTACAACTCCGCAAACCGCCTACAACAACATACTCACCTGTATAGAGGCGGGCGTCGCCATTGTAAGCGGCACAACAGGATGGACTGAGCGTCTGCCTGAGCTTCAGGAACTGTGCAGAGAGAAGGGAGGTGCGATGATATATTCATCAAACTACTCTTTGGGTGTAAACATAGCCTTTCGTATCAACCGCCGACTTGCAGAACTTATGAATGGCTGCAACAACTACGATGTGCGAATTGAGGAGATTCACCACACCCAAAAGAAGGATGCCCCAAGCGGAACCGCAATAACACTTGCACAAGAGGCAATAGACCGTCTTGATCGCAAGAGTTGTTGGAACTGCATCGAGCCACAAAAGGGTGAGAGTAGCCAAGCCACTGCACAAAGTATTGAAATCACATCGCTTCGCGAGGGCTCTGTTCCAGGCACTCACACAGTAACTTACGAGTCTGATGATGACACCTTGATACTCAAGCACACACTCAAGAGTCGTAGCGCCCTTGCAACGGGTGCGGTTATTGCAGCAGAGTTTATTTGCGGCAAGCGTGGTGTATTTACAATGGATGACCTTTTCAAAGAGTAATTTATGAGAAATATTTGGAGAAATAAGTGGTTTAAGTTTTCACTCGTTTCAGTGATATACATCCTACTGTGTGTAGTATGGACGGGCAATCTTTGGATGTTGCTTGGTCTGCCTATCATATACGACATATACATTTCGCGTCTATTCTATAAATACATTTGGCATTATAACGACCTTCTTTGTGAGCGTTACCCATTATACAAGAGTATATGGGGTTGGATAGATGCAATACTTTGGGCAACAATTGCCGCAACCCTGCTGCACCTGTTCGTATTCCAACTCTACAAGGTGCCAACCTCATCTATGGAGCGCACAATTTTGATTGGCGACTATCTCTATGTGAGCAAGTTGACATACGGCCCACAAGTACCCAACACACCTATCGCAATGCCTTTTGTATTCAACACTATGCCCGGGTCTGATACCAAAAAGTCATACTGCGAAGCAATACAGTGGGATTACCACCGTCTTAAAGGACTTAAGAGTATTGAGCGTGGAGATGTTGTTGTCTTCAACTACCCTGAGGGAGATAGTGTTCTAATGCCTAAGCGCCTATATCCTACACCAGGAGCGAGTTACTATGATGCACTTCGCAGTTATCAACAAAACTACGGCACAACTGAGGGTCGCAAACGACTATACGAGGATTACGATGTCATCGCCCGCCCCGTTGATAAGCGAGAGAACTATATCAAGCGCTGCGTAGCTATCCCAGGCGATAAAATTAAGATTGACGGCACAAAGCTTTACATCAATGGTGTTGAACAGCCAACTCTTCCAACACAGCAGCATATATATTTTGCACAGAGTTCGGCGCCTCTTACCGAGTACGCTATGCGCAAGGCCGATATTCGCGAGTGGGGTGGTAATGCACCATACTACTATCTGACAATGACAGACCAGATTGCCGAAAGAGTGGGTAAGATGTCAAACATTGAGAGTCTGACCAAGTATAACAACACCGAGTCAGGACTTGAGTTTTTCCCTAACAACGCGGCATATAATTGGACACAGGATAATTTTGGCGAGTTATGGGTACCACAAAAGGGCACAACCATCGCTCTATCAACCCAAAACCTACCTCTCTACCGTCGCATAATCGAGAAGTACGAAGGTCACAACCTGGAGGTTAAGGATGATGTCATATATATCGATGGCGTAGCGACCGACAAAGGTTCTGGCGAGAAATTATCGCCCTTCAAATGTTGAAGAAGACACCGAAAGAACAAGCGGCAGCAATTGTCGGCGGGCACAGCCCGCTCTTTTGGAAAAGAAAAGGGTTCCCCCGACCCC
>JAFNYE010000094.1 GCA_017383345.1 Alistipes sp.
GCAAAGATGTTATTTATAACTTTCTCCTCCAGCCCCGATGCTTGCATTGAGGTTACAAAATCAGCCTTTTTGATTTTGCGTTTCTTGCCGTTAAGGGTCAGTGCCAACTCCTCGGTATCTTCAGGCATAACCAGTGCGGTGGATAGCATATCATATGCAGGCGTAAGAACATATTTTTCCTGTTCCTTGCTATACAGCGAGAAGTTTTTAAGGTGCATATCTGCATTGCCCGTTATCCACGAGAAAACAACCTGCTCCCAATAGTTTACCATATCCAACTTGGGAACAGTCGAAAATCGTTGTATCGCCTTTGCAATCTGCTCATACGAGCCTTTGTACTTATGCTCGGTAAGTCGCTCCGTAAGCTGGCACATATCCTCCATCGGGAGTTTGTCACCTGTGGCTGTACGGTCGATACGGCGGGTTATATAGCACAACTCACCATCGGCAAAACGGATAAGGCTATGAGGTACAACTTGCATCTTTGCCAACTCCGCAAGGTGCATTGTCAAATTCTCCAATTCGGGCAAATGAGCAAAACGGTCAGTCTGCGGTTTTAAGATATATCGTCCCCATAAACCTACAATGGTGAAACGATCAGTCTCGCTCCTTCCACCCTTGTTTATATCCAATGACAACTTCGCTTGAACACCTGTCAATGTCGTTTGGCTGCGGATTACCTGCTTGGCAAGATCGGTCAGGTTCTCGCGTGTGTATGGCAATTCGGGAACGCTCGGCGTGCCGAACATCTTTTTTGAACAAGCCTTGTGAAAATCCTTTTCACCCTCGTTCAACTCCTTGTAACAATATAGACACTTTGCCATACTACTCCTCATTGATTATGGGTTCTACACCTACTGCACCGATACAATCCTTGCAGCACGCAATGAGTAGCGACATACGGTCGCGAGCATCAATCTTCCAATTCTTCTCGGCAATATCCAGAAGCCAACCTTCGGGAATCAAACCATCGAAGAATGGGAACAGCACCTTATCACGATAAGGCTTATCGCTCAACGGCAAAGTAAGACTCACCGCCTCAGCATCGGCAGACGCTAAATAATTGGCATCATACTCAAATGTATAGCCGTTCTCATCTTCTGTCAAGACACCGGCTTTTATGCCACGCAAAAATACTACAGCCTGTTTCATCGTTCATCGGTTTTGGTCATTGGCACGACACCCACTTCGCTGCCAAAGAGATTCAATATCTGATTAACCTTATCAAGTCGCAAAGTCTGTTTGCCCTGCTCCAATTCACGAACAAGACGCAAACCAACCCCCGACTTTTCGGAAAGCTCCACCTGCGTCAGATTATACTGCTTACGCATTGCCTTTACATATTTTGAAAGAGTTGTCTGTTCCATAAACATAATAAATTATACCCTATCGGGTGCAAATATAATGAAAGATTTTCAATTTACACCTTATCGGGTATAATTTTATTATTTAGGTGTATACTTTACACCCTATCGGGTATAAAATCAAAACTTGCCTCGATAGCAACTTTGCAATACTCGTTCAATATAGGATGAGCTGATATGAGGATGATTTATTTAACATAAATTGGTGCGTATATTATAAAATAGTTTGTAACTTTGTAAATAGATAAACCTTATTAGCTATGATGAGATTTATTTTTGTGCTTGTGGCAATAGTCGTGTCGTGTTGCACGATGACATCTTGTGATAAGGATGGCGATGCGTGGAAGCAGTTTGAGGTCTATGTTACCTGTGAGGAGGAGGGTATTGTGACACCAACACGCTACTACAATCAAATTCCATTATGGACAGTAGGCTATTCGCAGAATAACTACTGTAAGTTGATTCCGAATGATGATGGTACATTTAAGTTTATTGCAGCCTATAAGTTGAGCAGCGATACTACTAGATACTTCTATACAACATTTGTGATAAACAGTGCCACATACGAACTAAACAAAAAGTATTATGTCGACAAACTATTGGAGGGCTCAGATATGCCAGAGGCTAAAATAGAATTTGGTTGGGAAGAGTATGTCGCCACTTCGGGCTGGATAATGTTCTCTGATATCAGACAGAAGAGCGCCGAAGGCTCAAAATATTACGATTTACAATTTGAGTGTGAGGTTAAAGACCCAGAGACAGGTGTGGTTAGGCTCTCGGCATACGGCACTTTGGATGGACTACAACCATAAAGTTGAAATCAATCAGAAATAATCTGATTGCACCTATATGATACCAATGGCGATCGCTCGATATTGAGTGGTCGCCATTGCTTTTTTGCTATCTCCAATCCCATTTTGGATGGGCGGGGTCCTCGGCGGTGAGGGCCTCGGCAAGCGATAGACCCAATGCCTTTGCTACGCCTTCGCCATACGCGGGGTCGGCGCGGTGGCAGTTGCGGATATGTCGCTGTTTGATAAATAGTTCCGCATCGCCCATAGCGCGTGCTGTATTCTCGCAAGTCGCAACCTTATCCTCGTCGCTCATTAGTCGCCACAGCTTGCCTGGTTGCGTGTAGTAGTCGCTATCGAGTTCGCGCTCGTCGTAGTTATAGACCTCGCCCGAAACGGCCAACGGCGGCTCTTTCAGCGCTGGCGAATCCTGCCACTCGCCATAGCTATTTGGCTCGTAGCCTATCGTACGACCAGCGTTATCGTCGGTACGCATCTGACCATCACGATGGTAAGAGTGGAACGGGCAACGAGGGCGATTTACGGGTATCTGGTGGTGGTTTACGCCCA
>JAFNYE010000095.1 GCA_017383345.1 Alistipes sp.
CGAACACCGACGCTCTTGAAATCAGGTACAACGGTGAAGTATTGCCAAACCTTCTTGTCAAGACCTGCCTTAGCAAACTCCTCGCGAAGAATAGCATCTGACTCGCGTACAGCCTCAAGGCGCTCACGGGTGATTGCACCCAATACACGAACACCAAGACCCGGACCTGGGAATGGCTGGCGGTAAACCATCTCGTATGGCAAACCAAGCTCCAAGCCACAAGCGCGTACCTCATCCTTGAAGAGCTGACGCAATGGCTCAACGAGCTCAAACTGCATATCCTCAGGAAGACCACCTACATTGTGGTGTGACTTTACCATCTTAGCTGTCTTAGTGCCGCTCTCAACGATGTCAGGATAGATTGTACCCTGACCGAGGAACTCTATACCTTCAAGTTTGCGAGCCTCTTCCTCAAATACGCGAATAAACTCGCCACCGATAATCTTACGCTTCTGCTCAGGGTCGGCAACATTCTCCAACTTTGAGAGGAAACGCTCAGTTGCGTCAACATATACAAGGTTTGCGCAGAGCTGGTTACGGAAAATCTCAACAACTGCCTCGCTCTCGCCCTTACGCATAAGGCCGTGATTTACATGTACGCAAACGAGGTTTTCGCCAATAGCCTTGAGTAACAATGCTGCTACAACCGATGAGTCAACACCACCGGAGAGGGCCAAGAGAACCTTGCGGTTGCCAACCTGACGACGGATAAGCTCAATTTGATCGTTTACAAAGTTGGTCATATTCCAGTTTGCCTCAGCCTTGCAGGTGTCAAATACGAAATCCTTAACGGCAGCCTTGATAGCCTCCTCGTCATCGGTAAACTGAGCAAGTTTAACCTCGCACAGCGCCTTGTCGTGGCCGGCAGCAATTACAGGGAAACCAGCCTCGTAAATCTCAGGCAGAACATCGATAGCTACGCCATCAATAACATTGTTAGGACCGCCATTGATGATAACACCCTTCACATTTGGAAGAGCCTTCAACTCGGCAGCGGTGATATCGTGTGGATAAATCTCACTATATACACCCAAAGCGCGTATAGCACGGGCAAGGACAGTGTTCTCGTGGCTGCCCAAGTCCAAAATGACAATCATATCTTGTTTCATAATCCTTATGTTGTTAAATTCACATTTATGTTCAAAATTTATTCGACCTTACTCTCCACGAGTGTAGTTAGGAGTCTCGCGAGTGATAGTAATGTCGTGTGGGTGGTTCTCAATAACACCACTTGCAGTTACTCTGATAAAGCGAGCAGTGCGGAGTGTTGCAAGATCCTTAGCGCCGCAGTAACCCATACCTGAGCGAATGCCGCCAATGAGCTGATATACAGTCTCGTTGAGAGCGCCCTTGAATGGTACGCGACCAACAATACCCTCTGGAACGAGCTTGTTTACAGCGGTCTCGCCATCCTGGAAGTAGCGGTCGGTAGAGCCGGCCTTCATAGCGTCAATAGAGCCCATACCACGGTATGTCTTGAACTTACGACCGTTGTAGATAATAGTCTCGCCAGGAGCCTCCTCTGTACCTGCAAACATAGAACCACACATAACGCAGTCACCACCGGCAGCAAGAGCCTTAACGATATCGCCTGAGTAACGCAAACCACCGTCTGCGATAACAGCAACATCAAGATCCTTTACGGCTGAAGCAACATCGAATATTGCTGTGAGCTGTGGGACACCAACACCGGCAATAATGCGGGTTGTGCATATAGAGCCAGGACCGATACCAACCTTGATACCGTCAGCACCATTTTCTGCCAAATAGCGGGCAGCCTCGGCTGTAGCGATGTTACCTACAACAACATCGAGGTTTGGATACTTCTCCTTGATGCGCTTGAGCAGACTAACGATATTCTTTGAGTGACCGTGAGCAGAGTCGAGAACAACTGCGTCAACATCCTCTGCAACCAAAGCATCCACACGCTCCATTGAGTCGGCTGTAACACCAACGCCGGCAGCTACGCGAAGACGACCCTTGTTATCCTTACAAGCGTTTGGATGATCCTGAACCTTTGTAAGGTCTTTGTATGTGATAAGACCAACCAGGTGACCCTGAGCGTCAACAACAGGGAGCTTCTCAATCTTATTGCGAAGCAGTACATCGGTTACATCTTCAGCCTCAGGGTTGGTAATGGTAACAATATTTTTAGAGGTCATAACCTCGGCAATCTTGCGGCTCATATCCTTCTGGAAACGAAGGTCACGGTTGGTTACGATACCTACGAGCATACGGTTTTCGTCAATAACAGGAATACCACCGATTTTGTTCTCGCGCATAAGGGCCAATGCGTTGCCAACGGTCTGGTCGCCTGTGATAGTGACAGGGTCGTAAATCATACCATTCTCAGCACGCTTAACGCGGCGTACCTGAGCAGCCTGCTCGGCAATAGTCATATTCTTGTGGATAACGCCGATACCGCCCTCACGAGCAATTGCAATTGCCATAGGAGCCTCAGTTACGGTATCCATAGCAGCTGAGACGATTGGAATGTTTAGCGCAATGTTGCGAGAAAAACGGCTCTTAATGCTAACCTCACGAGGCAATACCTCTGAATAAGCTGGAACGAGCAATACATCGTCAAAGGTTAAGCCCTCTTGCTGAACTCTCTCTGTTAAAAATGACATAACTCTATAATTTTTTAATTAAACATATTTTCTAACGCCTGAAAATAATGTGGTTATAAAAAAGCGAGGCACAATCGTACCTCGCAATTTTGCACATTATTCCGCACCGAACACAACACACACTCTTTCAGCACAAAGTCCGAACTGCTGCTTGTTAACAATCGGACCGGTAAGCCAACGGTGTAAATTTGTTCTCATCGGAATGCTATTGTTATATTTTGTGCAAAGGTACGAATATTTTTTTGAATGAAGCAAGAATTTTGAATATTTTTTTTCAATCTGTAAATTTTGTCAATTTCGTTGAAAAAGTGTTGAAAAAAGAGGTATAAAAATTTCTCAGTCAACTGAAAGTTTTATATTTTTGCAGTATGAAAGCATATACAGCGCATACTCAAAGATATGTCGGCTCGGGAACAGCTATTTCTCGATGCAAAATGTTTGGGTGTGTGCAGCGTCAAAAGTCCCACTCTATGAGTGAAATGTGTGCGGATAATGGCGGAGTGTGTGTGAAATTGTGAATTATAGCCACTACAACGGTTTGTTGCGGTGGCTTTTTGTTTGAAATAATTATGTAATCAAAATACGAAAAATTTATGAAGGTAGCAGTTATTATGGGATCAACAAGCGACTGGGGAGTGATGTCGGCCGCAGTTGAGACTCTTGAGCAGTTGGGTATTGAGTATGAGAAGCGCGTTATCAGTGCACATCGTACCCCACATTTGATGTTTGAGTATGCAACAACCGCTCGTGAGCGCGGTATAGGCGCTATTATCGCGGGCGCGGGTGGCGCTGCGCATGTGGCTGGTGTAACCGCCGGTCTTACAACCGTACCTGTTATCGGTGTGCCTATCAAGACATCGGCTTTGGGTGGTCTTGACTCGTTGCTCTCAATTGTTCAAATGCCGGGTGGTGTTCCGGTATCTACAACAGCAATCAATGGCGCTAAAAATGCAGCCCTTATCGCTGCGTCAATCTTTGCTTTGACTGACCCTGAGCTTGAGGCTCGCCTTATCGAGTTCCGCAAGCAGCAAACCGAGAATGTACTTTCTGCTGAGATATAGTTATGAAAAATTACAGAATATTTGTTGAAAAGTATGCCGAGTTTCAGGTAGAGGCTCACGCCTTACTCTCGGAACTCAACGAAAACTTGGGGCTTAATATTAAGTCGCTCCGAGTTCTTAATGTTTATGATTTGTTTGGCTTCAATGAGGAGCTTATAGAGCGTTGCCGCTACTCTGTCTTTGGTGAGGTTGTTACTGATAAGGTTACAGACACTCTCGACCTTGAGGGTTTGAAGTATTTGGCAGTTGAGTGCCTCCCAGGTCAGTTTGACCAGCGTGCTTCATCAGCTGTAGATTGTGTTCGCCTTATTGAGCCGACAGCAGATGTGCGTATCCGCAGCTCTAAGTTGCTCATCTTTGATAACGGCGTAACGGCTGCAGATATTGATGCTGTAAAGCATTACTATATCAACGCAGTAGAGTCGCGTGAGAAGGATTTGAGCCGACTTGCCGATAATGAGCAGGCTGAAATTCGTCCTGTGCCAATCTTGGAGGGCTTTACCGATATGAAGGAGGAGGATTTGGCGCCATATTGCCGCGAGAACTCTTTGGCTATGAATGCCGACGACCTTCGCGAGGTTGTCAACTACTTCCGTGGTGAGGGTCGTAACCCTTCGCAGACAGAGTTGCGCATCCTTGATACCTATTGGTCAGACCACTGCCGTCACACCACCTTTACAACTGAGATTACCGAAGTTAAGGTAGATGACTCATTTATGAAGGAGGAGTTTGATAGCGTGTTGGAGGAGTTTGGTATGATGCGTACCGAGCTTGGTCGTGAGCATAAGAGCTTATGCCTTATGGAGATTGCTACCATTGGTGCGCGTTACTTGCGCCACAAGGGTTTGTTGGATGATATGGAGCAGAGCGAGGAGAACAACGCTTGCAGTATCTTTGTCGATGTAGATGTTGACGGCCAAACCGAGAAATGGTTGCTTCAGTTCAAGAATGAGACACATAATCACCCAACAGAGATTGAGCCGTTTGGTGGTGCTTCAACCTGTCTTGGCGGTGCAATTCGTGACCCACTGTCAGGCCGTGCTTATGTTTATCAGGCTATGCGTGTGACCGGTGCGGGCGATATATATAAAGGTGTGGCAGAGACTATGCCTGGCAAGTTGCCTCAGCGAGTAATCTCTCGCAAGGCTGCTGCGGGTTATTCAAGCTATGGTAACCAGATTGGCCTTGCTACAACTCATGTTCGTGAGATTTTCCACGAGAACTATGTCGCCAAGCGACTTGAGGTTGGTGCTGTAGTTGGTGCTGTTAAGGCTGAAAATGTACGCCGCGAGTCCCCTGCTCCTGGAGATGTTGTTTTGCTTATGGGTGGCAGAACAGGTCGTGATGGTATCGGTGGCGCAACAGGTTCATCAAAGCAGCATACTGCAGCTTCACTTGAGGAGTGCGGTTCGGAGGTGCAGAAGGGTAATGCTCCTGAGGAGCGTAAGATTCAGCGTTTGTTCCGCCGTGCTGATGTTACACGCCTTATCAAGAAGTCAAACGACTTTGGTGCTGGTGGTGTGAGTGTGGCTATTGGTGAGCTTACTGATGGCTTGGATATCTACCTCGACCGCGTGCCTGTTAAGTATAGCGGCCTTAACTCTACCGAACTTGCAATTAGTGAGTCTCAGGAGCGTATGGCGGTAGTTGTGGAGCGTAAAGATATGGAGACAATGATGGCTCTATGTGCTGAGGAGAATGTCGAGGTTAACCATGTTGCCGATGTTACCGATACTCAGCGTATGCGTATGTTCTACAACGACAAACTTATCGTTGACTTGAAGCGTGAGTTTATTGATAGTGCAGGTGCAAAGCACTATACACAGATAACAATCCCTGCTGTTGAGCAGTGTAACCCATTTGCTCGCAAGGTTGAGGGTGAGACTGTTGCCGATAAGATGGTCGCTAACCTTAAGGATTGGAATGTTGTGAGCCAGAAGGGCCTTATCGAGATGTTTGACTCTACTATCGGCGCGTCAACAGTACTTATGCCTTATGGTGGTCGTACACAAAATACAGAGAGCCAGGTGTCAGTTCAGACATTGCCTGTACGCCACGGTAAGACCAATACAGCCTCTATTATGGCTTTCGGTTATAACCCTTATATCTCAAGCTGGAGCCCATATCACGGCGCACAGTACGCTGTTGTTGAGGCTGTAGCGAAGGTTGTAGCCGCAGGTGCAAGATTTGATAAGATGCGCTTCTCATATCAGGAGTACTTTGAGCGTATGACCGACCGCCATTCTTGGGGTAAGCCTATGTCTGCATTGCTCGGCGCGCTTAGAATGCAGCACGCTCTGGGATTGCCATCTATCGGTGGCAAAGACTCTATGAGCGGTACATTCAACGATATTAATGTTCCACCAACCCTTATCGCGTTTGGTATTACTACGGTTGATGCGCGTACCGTTATCAGCCCTGAGTTCAAGGCCGCAGGTAACTACCTCTACTTGGTAAAACATACGCCTAAGGCCAACTATACTCCGGATACTGATGCTTTGCGTCACAACTTTACGCTCGTAACCGATCTTATTGAGCAGGGCAGTGTTGTGTCGGCTTATGCCGTAGGATTTGGTGGTGTAGCTGAGGCTGTCTCTAAGATGAGCTTCGGTAATGAGATTGGTGCTGAACTTTCGATTGCTCAAAACGAGCTGTTTGATTATAACTACGGCTCAATTCTGGTTGAGAGCAAGGTGGAGATTTCCGATGCGGCAGCTCTGCTTGTAGGTAAGACTATTGCCGAGAAGAACATATCCGTGAATGGTCAGAATGTTGCTATTCAGACATTGTTTGAGGCAAATACTAAGCGCTTTGAGAGTGTTTATCCATCTAAGGGTCGTAAGGGTGAGCCTTGCCGTGAGTCTAACCACGCAGTAGCAGCCCCTAAGTATCAAGGCGAGAGAGTTGAGACTGTTAAGGTCTATCTGCCTGTGTTCCCTGGTACAAACTGCGATTACGATACCGCTCGTGCATTTGAGCGTGCAGGCGCCCAGACTGAGATTGGCGTCTTCTGCAACCTTACATCGGATGCTATCTTTGACTCTATCCGCCGTATGTGTGAGGCGATTGATAACAGCCACATTTTGGTGTTGAGCGGAGGCTTTTCTCTTGGTGATGAGCCTGATGGTAGCGGTAAGTTTATTGCCGGTGTGCTCAATAATGCCGATGTGACACGATCTGTTCACGCTCTGCTTGATCGTGGCGGTTTAATTCTCGGTATCTGTAACGGTTTCCAGGCGCTTGTTAAGTCAGGTTTGTTGCCTTATGGTCGTTTGGGTATGGTTACAACCGCTTCGCCTACACTCTTCCATAACGATATTCACCGTCACATCTCTCAGATTGTGACAACTCGCGTGGGTACTACAGCTTCACCGTGGTTGTCATCGTTTAATGTGGGTGATATGCACTCTATTGCTGTTAGCCACGGTGAGGGTAAGTTTGTAGTAAGCGAGCAGTTGGCTGAGGAGTTGTTTGCAAATGGTCAGGTGGCGTTCCAATATACTGACGCTGATGGCCACGCTACAACTGACGCTCCATTTAACCCTAATGGTTCTTCTTACGGTATTGAGGGTATCATTAGCCGTAATGGACAAATTTTGGGTAAGATGGGCCATACTGAGCGATACATAGATGGATTGTTCAAGAACATTGCCGGCGAGAAGTGTCAGAATATCTTCACAAATGCAGTAAACTACTTCAAAGGAGAGTAATAATATATAATATATAGGTATAATGAGTGTTTTAGGAGTATATGGAGTAGAACACACCTCCTCAATCATCTACTACGGTCTGCATACTATGCAGCACCGTGGTCAGGAGGGTTGTGGAATGGTGTGCGTAGATAATGAGGGCAAAATGAAGCGCTATAGAGGTCTTGGCTTAGTGTCAGAGGTCTTTAATGAGCAGAAGATTGCTTCTCTTGACGGAAAGATGGGTATCGGTCATGTTCTCTATACAGGTGCGGCGTCACGAGGTGTTGATAATGTGCAACCACTCTATTTCCACCACGGTTCAGGCGACTTCGCATTGGCACATAATGGTAATGTCGTTAATGCGGAGATTTTGACTCGCGAGTTAGAGAATAGAGGTTCTCTTTTCCACTCTCATTCAGATGCCGAGTTGCTGGCTCACCTTATCAAGAAGGATGATCCTGACGAGCCTCGTATCTTCTCTATCATTGAGGCTCTTAAGCAGATGGAGGGTGCATTTGTCTTTCTTATTATGACAAAAAATCGCCTTTATGCATGTCGTGATAAGTATGGTTTCCATCCGCTCTCAATTGGTAAACTTGGCGATGGTTATGTTGTAAGTAGCGAGACTTGTGCTTTTGATACAATTGGCGCAGAGTTTATTCGCGATGTTGCTCCAGGTGAGATTGTAACTATCGATAAGAAGGGCATTCGCTCATCGTTCTATACAGAGCAGTCAGAGTGTAAATGCAAGATGTGCGCTATGGAGTATATCTACTTTGCACGCCCTGATAGTGATATTGACGGTTGCAATGTCCACGCATATCGTAAAGAGTCTGGTCGTCGCTTGTTCAAAGAGGCTCCTGTAGATGCCGATATCGTTGTGGGTGTACCCGATTCGAGCCTTAGTGCTGCGCAGGGCTATAGTGAGGCAAGTGGTCTGCCGTACGAAATGGGTCTAATCAAGAACAAATATGTAGGTAGAACTTTTATTCAGCCGTCGCAAAGTCTGCGTGAGAAGGGTGTTAGAATGAAACTCTCTCCTGTGCGCTCTATTGTGAGCGGTAAGCGTGTGGTTCTTGTAGATGACTCCATTGTTCGCGGTACTACTTCGCGTCGTATTGTCAATATGCTCCGTGAGGCTGGTGCTACCGAGGTGCATGTGCGTATTGCAAGCCCTACAATGACACACCCATGCTTCTACGGTGTGGATACTTCTACTTTAGAAGAGCTTATGCTTGCGCGTATGAGTGTTGCTGACGCTTGTAAAACTATCGGTGCAGATAGTTTGGCATTCCTCTCCTATGACTCTACACTCCGTTCAGCTTGCAATCGTAGCGATATGTGTATAGCTTGCTTTGATGGCAACTACCCAACTCCTATTTATCAGAAAATTGAAGAAGCAAATAAATAAACAAATATAGAATTATGGCTGTAAATTACGAAAAAGCCGGTGTAAATCTCGAAGCAGGTTACGAGGTGGTACGCCGTATTAAGCAACATGTGGCATCGACCCAGCGTTTGGGTACAATGGGTAATATTGGCGCCTTTGGCGGAATGTTTGACCTTGCGTCTCTTGGTGTTAAGGAGCCTGTATTGGTTAGCGGTACTGATGGCGTTGGTACTAAGCTCAAAATTGCTTTTGCATTGGATAAGCACGACACTATCGGTATTGATGCAGTGGCTATGTGCGTAAACGATGTATTGGCACAGGGTGCAGAGCCACTCTTTTTCCTTGACTATGTTGCATTGGGTCACAATATCCCTGAGAAGGTAGAGGCTATCGTTGCCGGTGTTGCTGATGGTTGTCGTCAGGCAGGTTGCGCACTTATTGGCGGCGAGACTGCTGAGATGCCTGGTATGTATGAGGGTGGCGACTACGATATTGCAGGTTTTACTTGCGGTGTTGTTGAGAAGAGTCAGCTTATCGATGGCAGTAAGGTTAAGGTTGGTGATGTGCTTGTAGGTATCGCATCAAGCGGTGTTCACTCAAATGGCTTCAGCCTTGTTCGTAAGGTAGTGTCAGATAATAACCTCGACCTTAATGCTGAGTATGAGGAGCTTAATGGTGCTAAGTTGGGTGAGACGCTGCTTACACCAACTAAGATTTATGTTCGTCAGGTGCTTGAGGTTATTCGTAACTGCGATGTTCACGGTATTTGCCACATTACAGGTGGCGGCTTTGATGAGAATATTCCTCGAGTATTGCACGAGGGTCAGGGCCTTGAGATTACCGAGGGTACTTGGGATATTCTGCCTGTGTTCCGTCTTTTGGAGAAGTATGGCAATATTCCTCATCGCGAGATGTTCAACATCTTCAATATGGGTGTAGGTATGGTCGTTGTCCTTGATGAGTCTGAGGCTCAGAAAGCTGTTGAAATTCTTACTGCAGCAGGCGAGAAGGCATCTATTATTGGTCGCGTAACCGACACAGAGGGTGTTGTAATCAAATAGAGCAATGCACAAGTTAGCTCTGTTTGCGAGCGGTAAGGGCTCGAACTTTGAGGCGATAGTTGCGGCGTGCAATAGGGGAGAGATAGATGCTCAGGTTGTACTGCTTATTTGTGATAAACCTCAGGCTGAGGTTGTTAGAAAAGCAGAGAGACTTGGTGTTGAGTGTTTCGCCTTTTCTGCCAAAGATTACGCAACAAAAGAGGAGTATGAGCGCCAAATCGTTCATTTGCTTGATAGCAAGGGCGTTGAACTTATCTGCCTTGCCGGCTATATGCGTATAGTGGGCAGTGTGCTGCTTGAGGCGTATGGTGGTAGAATAATCAATATTCATCCGTCGCTTCTTCCGGCTTTTGCAGGAGCGAGAGCTGTTGAGAAGGCTGTCGAGTATGGCGTTAAAGTCTTTGGTATTACTATTCATTGGGTTGATGATACTTTGGACGGAGGTAAGATTATAGCGCAGCGAGCTTTTGAGTATGATGGTAACGACCCTGAAGAGGTACATCGTATTGGTCAGCAAATAGAGCATAAAATGTATGTAGAAACAATAAAAAAGATATTAAAATGAAAAGAGCATTAGTTAGCGTTAGCGACAAGAACGGTCTTGTTGAGTTCGTATCGGGCTTGGAGTCGCTTGGTTGGGAAATTATCGCTACAGGCGGTACACAGCGTCTGTTGGAGCAAAGTGGTGTTAAGACAATCGGTATTAGCGATGTTACCGGTTTCCCTGAGATTTGTGATGGTCGTGTTAAGACCCTTCACCCAAAGGTACACGGTGGTCTTTTGGCTCGTCGCGATGAGGAGAGTCATCTTGCAGCCCTTCGTGAGAATGGTATTGAGTTTATTGATCTTGTTTGTGTGAACCTCTATCCATTCCGCCAGACAATAGCAAATCCTGATGTAACTATGGAGGACGCTATTGAGAATATTGATATCGGTGGCCCATCTATGCTCCGTAGTGCAGCTAAGAATTATCGCGATGTAACTGTTGTTTGCGATCCTGCAGACTATAAGGCTGTATTGGCTGAGATTGCTGAGGGTGGAAATACTAAGATTGAGACCCGTCTGGCACTCTCTGCAAAGGCTTATACTCATACTGCTCAGTATGATAGCTGCATTGCTACATTTATGCGCGAGAAGGCTGATTTGAGCGAGAAACTATTCCTTGAGTTTGACATCAAGCAGGGTCTTCGTTATGGCGAGAACCCGCACCAGAGCGCTAAGTTCTATAGCGACAACCAGACAACCGCATTCTCTCTTGCTTATGCAGAGCAGTTAGGTGGCAAGGAACTCTCTTATAATAACATTCAGGATGCTAATGCTGCTCTTAATATCGTTCGTGAGTTTGATGAGCCATTCTGCTGCGCACTTAAGCATATGAACCCTTGTGGTGCTGCTATTGGTGCTACAATCGAGGAGGCTTGGTCGGCTGCTTATGAGGCTGATAAGGTCTCAATCTACGGCGGTATCGTAGCCGTTAACCGTCCGCTTACAGCTGAGGTAGCAATGGGTATGAAGCCTATCTTCCTTGAGATTGTTATGGCTCCAGATTTTACCGCTGAGGCTCTTGAGATTTTGAGCGCTAAGAAGAACCTTCGCTTGCTCAAGGTTGATATGACAAAGTCTGATAAGCCTATTAATCAGTATATCAGCGTAAATGGCGGCCTTTTGGTTCAGCAGCTTGATACCACTACTAAGGAGGTGGTAGCAGATATGTGTGTTACAGCTACAAAGCCAACTGAGGCTCAGTTGGTTGACCTTAACTTCGGCTGGAGAGTGGTTAAGCATGTAAAGTCAAACGCTATTACTGTTGTTAAGGATGGTCATACATTGGGTGTTGGCGCAGGTCAGATGAACCGCGTAGGTTCTGCAGAGATTGCTCTCAAACAGGCTCAGGCTGCTGGCTTTACCGAGGGCCTTGTCTTGGCTTCTGACGGCTTCCTTCCTTTTGACGATACTGTAGCATTGGCTGCTCAGTATGGCGTTACAGCTATTGTTCAGCCGGGTGGAAGTATCCGCGATGAGGATGCTATCAAGAAGGCTGACGAGCTTGGTATCACTATGCTCTTTACAGGTATGCGTCACTTCAAGCACTAATAGACTCTATACTATGGGTAAGAAAGTATTAGTTATAGGTTCAGGCGGTCGTGAGCACGCTATTGTAGATGCGCTCAGCCGTTCGCCGCAGGTTGATAAGATTTTCTGCGCTCCAGGTAACGCTGGTATCGCAGCGCAGGCTCAGTGCGTCGCAATTAAGGATACTGATGTCGAGGGTCTTAAGGCTTTTGCTATCGAGCAGGGTATTGACCTTACAGTTGTCGGCCCAGAGGCTGCTCTTGCTG
Source organism: Alistipes sp. (assembly GCA_017383345.1). Classification (GTDB taxonomy): domain Bacteria; phylum Bacteroidota; class Bacteroidia; order Bacteroidales; family Rikenellaceae; genus Alistipes. The sequence goes on from JAFNYE010000095.1 coordinate 12,174, forward strand.
CGGGTGTCGTTGATGCGTTCCGTGCAGAGGGTCTTAAGATTTTTGGTCACACTAAGGCTGCGACCCGTATTGAGTCAAGCAAAGAGTTTGCTAAGCAGTTGATGGTTAAGTACGACATCCCAACTGCCGCATATCAGGCGTTTGATAACTACGATCAGGCTAAGGCCTATGTTGATCGTACTGGTGTTCCTACCGTTCTTAAGTATGACGGCCTTGCTGCAGGTAAGGGCGTAGTGGTTGCAATGACCGCACAGGAGGCTGACGAGGCTCTGCGCGATATGCTTTTGGATGAGAGTTTTGGTAAGGGTCGCGTTGTTATTGAGGAGTTCTTGGAGGGACCAGAGTTTTCGCTTATGTGCTTTGTATGTGGCGACAAACTCTATCCTATGCCTGTAGCGCAGGATCATAAGCGTGCCTTTGATGGCGATATGGGTCCAAATACAGGCGGTATGGGTGCTTATACCTGCTTGCCATTTATTACAGATGAGGATATGGAGTACGCTATGTCAAAAATTATGCGTCCAACTGCTGCAGCAATGGTTGCTGAGGGTTGTCCGCTTACAGGTGTGCTCTATGGCGGTCTTATGAAGACTCCAAACGGTATTAAGGTTATCGAGTTCAATGCTCGTTTTGGAGATCCTGAGACCGAGGTAGTTTTGCCACTTATCTCAAGCGATATTTGCGAGATTTTCGAGGCTGTGGCAACAGATACTCCGTGCGCAGAACCAACCTGGGAGTCACTCGCTACATTGGGCATTGTTTTAGCGTCAAAGGGTTACCCTGGCTCTTATGAGAAGGGATTTGTAATCAATGGACTTGATGCGGTTGATGCTCAGGTGTACCATATGGGTACTGCTGCAAAAGAGGGCCGGATTGTTACCGCTGGCGGTCGTGTAATGATTGTCGTATGCAAGGCGGCTACTCTTGTAGAGGCTCACGCAAAGGCTAACGCTGAGGTTGCCAAGATTGAGTGCGACAACTTATTCTATAGAAAAGATATTGGACATAAGGCATTTAAGTAGTATGATTATAGATGGAAAATTGCTCTCTGCAAAGCTCAAGGAGCAGATGGCAGAGCAGGTTGTTGAACTGAAGGAAAAGTATGGTCGTGTGCCATCTTTGGCTGTTATTCTTGTGGGAGAAAACCCTGCATCGCAGTCTTATGTGCGCGGAAAAATCAAGGCGTGCGAGGTTTGCGGCTTTGAAAGCATACTTATCACTATGCCAGACACCGTTTCTCAGGCCGATTTGCTTGCTGAGATTGAGCGCCTCAATGCCGACCCTAAGGTCGATGGCGTTCTGGTGCAGTTGCCTTTGCCAAAACATATCGATGAGGAGAAGGTTATTGATGCTATAGCCCTTGAGAAGGATGTTGACGGCTTCCACCCTGACAATGTGGCAAACCTTTGGCTCGGTAAGCCTTGTATCAAGCCTTGCACTCCAAAGGGCGTTATGCGTATGATTGAGGAGTGTGGATTTAATGTAGCCGGTGCTAATGCTGTTGTGGTAGGTCGTAGCAATATTGTAGGTAAGCCTATGGCTAAGCTATTGCTCGATGCAAATGCAACTGTTACTATCGCTCACTCTCGCACAAAAAACCTTGCGGAGGTTTGTCGCGGCGCTGATATCCTTATCGCTGCCGTAGGTCGTGCCCGTATGATTACAGCCGATATGGTGCGTCCAGGTGCTATTGTGATTGATGTTGGTGTAAACCGCGATCAGGCTACAGGCAAACTTTGTGGTGATGTTGACTTCGATGCTGTTAAGGATATTGCTGCACACATCACACCAGTTCCAGGTGGCGTAGGCCCTATGACAATCACAATGCTTATGCAGAACACAATCGAGTGTTTCCTGAATAGAATGAATAAGTAATAACCCAATAAAATTCATACCAAAAATGATTGAAAGATATAGTCGCGAGGTTATGCGTAATGTATGGACCGAGCAGAATAAGTTTGACGCTTACCTTAAGGTAGAGATTTTAGCCTCAGAGGCGTGGAGCACTCTCGGCGTAGTGCCAAAGGAGGATGTTGCTAAGTTGTGGGAGAAGGCCTCTTTCTCAATTGACCGCATTAAGGAGATTGAGGAGCAGACCCGTCACGATGTTGTAGCCTTCACCCGTGCCGTATCTGAGACTTTGGGCGAGGAGCGTAAGTGGGTACACTATGGTCTTACCTCTACCGATGTTGTCGATACTGCTAATGGCTACCTTCTCAAGCAGGCAAATGCAATTCTTGAGCAAGACTTGATTGACTTCCTTGAGGTGCTGAAGCGTCGCGCTTATGAGTTTAAGAACACCCCTTGCATCGGCCGTACTCACGGTATTCACGCAGATATTACCTGCTTTGGTCTTAAGTGGGCTCTCTGGTATGAGGAGATGAGCCGCAACCTTGAGCGCTTCCGTACAGCCGCTCGCGGGGTAGAGGTTGGTAAGATGAGTGGCGCAGTGGGTAACTTCGCAAATATCCCGCCTGTAATTCAGGACTATGTGTGCGAGAAGCTCGGTATCAATAGCGCTGATATCTCAACTCAGGTCATCCAGCGCGACCGTCACGCATACTATATTGCAACTCTTGCTGTTATCGCTTCTACTATTGAGCAGATGGCTATGGAGGTGCGTAACCTTCAGCGTACCGAGGTTCACGAGGTTGAAGAATCGTTTGGTAAGGGTCAGAAGGGCTCAAGCGCAATGCCACACAAGCGTAACCCAATCTCAAGCGAAAATATGTGCGGCTGCGCACGCGTTATGCGCGGTTATATGGCTACCGCTTGCGAGAATGTTGCCCTTTGGCACGAGCGCGATATCTCTCACTCAGCAACCGAGCGTATTATCCTTCCAGATGCAACCGAGCTCTTGGATTATATGCTCTGCCGTTTCAAGGGTATCCTTGACAACCTCGTAGTATTTGAGGATGTGATGATGGAGAATATCTATCGCACCCGTAAGGTTATCTTCGCTCAGCGTGTTATGAACGCCCTTATCGATAAGGGTCTGTCTCGCGAGGAGGCATACGATACCGTTCAGCCTGTTGCTATGCGCGCTATGGCAGAGCGTGCTGACTATCAGGAACTTCTTGCTCAGAATGAGAAGGTTTCATCCCTTCTTACTCGCGAGGAGCTTGATAGCTGCTTTACGCTTGATTATTATTTGAAGAATGTGGATTATATCTTCAACCGCGTCTTTTAGAGTTTTAGCGTGATAAGGGGCATACCTGCTTCCGCTAACAAAAAATCCCAGCAATGGCTGTACGCTTTAGTACTATCCATCGTTGGGATTTTTCGTCGAGCGTTGTGTCTAACCCCTTCTGACGCTAAAACTGGTGCAAGGAATTATCTATGGTGCAAACATTTTGACGCTAAAATAGTTACTTTAATGACACACTCTGACGACAAAATGCGGTGCTATTTCCAAATTTTGCCTATTTTTGTACAATGAGTAAATAGATAAAATCAATATGAAACGACTACTGCCTCTTGTTCTTGTTATTTGTGCC
>JAFNYE010000096.1 GCA_017383345.1 Alistipes sp.
ATGGGTATTACAAAGGCGCGCGAGGTTATTGAGAATATGGGCAACCGTTGGGTTGTGACGAGTGACGACAAAAATTCAAAACAATAAATCATAAAAAAATCAAACAAAACAAACAAATCAATTAACTTATTAACAATCAAAACTTAAACACTATGAAAAAGTTTTTAGTTTCAGCTATGGCAGTACTCGCATTGGCTGCATGTAGCAAATTCAATGAGAATGGCAATTCAGCTGTTCAGAATGGTGAGTTGGAGCAGTCTTATGTCTCTATCACATTGGCTTCAGCCGATATGAACACCGTGCTGACGATGGCAAGTACGAGAAGGGTAGTGATGAAGAGCGCGCTGTAAAGTGTGCACACGTATTCTTCTTCCAGAATGGTAAAGCATTCCCTGTTGAGTTTGATGGCACAACAACCTCTCACGCAGGTCCTAACAACTACATCAAGATTGCTCTTGAGGGCTCTGAAAGCGGTATGAACAATGTTTCTGACATCAAGGACAAGGTGCTTGTAATTCAGAACTACAAGGGCGAGTATCCAAACCAGATGGTAGTTGTTTTGAACTGGAATCCTGACAAGGCAAGCTACACTCTTAGCGAGCTTCAGACAGAGATACAGGGTCTTGGTAGCGATGCTAAAGGTTACATTATGAGCAACTCTGTATATGCTAACTCAGAGAAACAGGTTGTTGACGCTGTAGCTCTTACAGAGGAAAACATCGGCAAGAGCGCTGCTGAGGCTTTGGCTAACCCTGTAACTATCCATGTTGAGCGTGTTGCAGCTAAGGTTGTTTACACTGCAAAGAACAATGGTAAGTTCGACACTGGCAAGGAGATTAATGGTGTTAAGGTTTATGCACAGATTGAGGCATTTGAGCTTTACAACGACTATGAGCAGTCTCGCCTTTTGAAGCGAATCAATCCTAATTGGGCAACTGAGGATGCAAACTTCGGTTTCACAAACTGGAACGATATGGACTGGTTCCGTTCTTACTGGGCTCAGTCACTTGATACAGCATTTCCTAATAACTCATTCGCATGGGCAACCGACAATACACCTTTGGACAAGTGGAACTATCTTGGCGAAAACACCCGCTCTGGCGAGGCTAACCGCACAAAGGTTATCGTTAAGGCTACTTTGGTAAAAGAGTCTGGTAGTCCTATTGAGGTTGTAAACTGGTATGGTAAGGACTATGTTGGCGAGGGCGAGCTTAAGATTGTTGTAGCTAATACTCTTAAGTACACCTACTTCTACAAGGATGGTGATAAGTTTATTGGTCTTACTCCAGAGGACTTGGCTTGCACCACTCGTCAACCTGGGGATGAGAACGCTTATGAGGTTTTCTTCCAACTTTCAGAGGTAGGAGCTGCTAAGAGTTGGCACAAGTACGAGAACAGCAACTACAACGCTATTGCAGTTAATGCTTTGAATGGCGAGCTCGCTAATGTTCAGCCTGCATTGGTTTACAAAGAGGGTATGACCTACTACTGGCTTGACATCAAGCACCTCGGTCTGGAGGACTCTACAACCGAGTATGGTGTTGTTCGTAACCACGTTTACAAAGTAAATATTACTGACATTAAGGGTTATGGTACCCCTGTTTACGATAAAAACGAGGCATTTGAGGAGCCTGAGAAACCAGAGGATATCGTAACTTATGTTTCTGCTAAGATCAACATCCTCTCTTGGAGAGTTGTTGCTAACGACTACGAGATTTAATTACCCCGTTGGTTAAGGCTCCGTAGTGTTACGGAGCCAGACCAATAGGTCGAAATCAACAATTAACATAGGTATTATATGAAAAAGTATCTATTTTTGGCAATTGCAGCATTAGGTTTTGCTGCTTGCTCAGATAGCGATCTCAACGGTGGCAAAGACCCTATCCACAAGGGCGAAATCGAGGAGTCGTATATCGCAATCAACCTCTCAGCTTCGGATATTACCCGTGCTGCTGATGGCTATCATGATGGTACTGAAGATGAGCGCAAAGTTAACCACGCAGACTTCTTCTTCTTTGATGGCGATGGTAACGCGTTCCCTGTAACTATAGCAGACGGCACTGTAACCTCTCCAGGTGTTGCGGGTGGCGTTAATCATTTGCATGTTTCAGATATCGATTTTACTCAAGACGGTAATACTGGTGACGATATCTCTGATAATACATCAGAGGCTGTTCTTCTGCTTAAGACCTACAAAGGACAGTACCCAAGCCAGATTGTAGCAGTTCTTAACTGGAGTCCTGGCGATAAGTCTTATTCATTGGAAGAACTTAAGCTTGCTGTTGACCTCTATGGCGCAGCAGACGCGGCTGGCCATTTCATTATGAGTAACGCAGTATATGCTGATGGTACAACCGCGGTATATGCAGCTCCACTCACTGCTGATAACATCAAGAGTAACGAAGCTGAAGCAAAGACTAAGCCGGTAACAATCTATGTTGAGCGCGTTGCAGCAAAGGTAACTGTAAATATTCCTTCCGAAAAGCTTACCGATAAGGGTTATTTCGACTTGAGCAAGGAGTATGTTCCAGCAAGCGGTGGTCCTGCTCAGAAAGTTTACGCAGAGGTACTTGGTTGGGATCTCTATCGCGACAACACTCAATCTAAACTTCTAAAGGAGATTGATGCATCATGGACAACTGACGCAATAGGTTTCGCTTGGAACGATAGTCCGTGGTACCGCAGCTATTGGGCAACCTCATTGGTTGCTCCAAATAATGATCCAATTTATGGTGTTTCTCCATTCGCTGTTGGTGCAACCGCTTACATCGGTGAGAATACTACCGAAAATAACACTAAGGTTGTCATCAAAGCTAAGTTGGTAAATGCTGGAGGTACAGCCGTTGAAATCGCTCATTGGAACAATGTTGAGTATGCAGGCAATCTTGCTCTTCGCATAGCTGTAGCAAACACTTTGAAGAATACCTACTACGCATTGAACGGAACTACCTATACTGGCATCTTGCCTGATGACTTGCAGTGTGTTGCAGGAGGCTCAGAGGGTGCACCTACTGGTGTCAAGGCTAACGAGGTTTACTTCCAGCTTTCAGCAGACGGTAAAAACAAGGATTGGTACAAGCTCGTGAATGGCGAGTACAAGAATGTGGCAGATAATATTGCAAACGATCAAAAGAGCACCGACGCAATGAACGCTGCTCTTAAGAGTGTTCCTTCAGCAGTTCTTTACACCAATGGTGAGACATTCTACTATGTAGATATCAAGCACCTCGGCGCAGCAAATTCAGCTGCTGAATTTGGTATTGTTCGTAACCACGCTTACAACATCACCATCAACTCTATCAAGGGTTATGGTAGCCCAGTCTACACAGGAACTGAGTTTGTGGATTACCCATCTACTCCAGATCAGAATACCTTCGTTTCGGCTAAGATCAATATCCTATCTTGGCGTTTGGTTGATCAGGAAGTTGACATTCAGCCGCAGAACTAATTTGGAATTACTAAAGTAATATAACAATCAAGGGGTCGCCAACGACCTGACGACCCCTTTTATAAAACAAAAGCAAACAAAATAGATGAAAAGAGCGCAAATATTTAGACGATGGATGGCAGCACTATCGATGGTGGCGATAGTGGCGATGTCGGCATCTTGCACCCGCAAACTGATTTTTGAGTATGAGGGTGATTGTGGCGTATATTACAACATACGCTTCAAATATGACTACAACATTAAGTTCGCCAATGCCTTTGCTAACGAGGTTAACTCCGTTGCGCTCTATGTATTTGACCAGAGCCAAACGCTCGTCAATACCATTGTTACCACCGACAAAGAGGAGCTGAGCAAGGAGAACTTTGAAATTCAGCTTGAGCTCACACCAGGCCACTATACTCTACTCTCTTGGAGCGGACTGATGAACGAGGAGTCGTTTGACTTGCTCCCTGAGGCAGAGATTGGCAAGACCACACTACAAGAGATGAAGGTGCGTATGCACCGCACAAATGCCGTACAGCAGAGCGACCTCAAACCGCTCTATCACGGAATGCTCACTCTCGATGTTACCGACAAGCCAGGAACATACACCCAGACAATTTCGTTAATGAAAAACACGAATGTTATCCGTCTGCTTCTGCACGAAATGTCGGGACATCCTATGAGCAGCGACCAATTTGCGTTTGAGATAACCGACAAAAACGGTCTTTACAACTATGACAACAGCCGCCTTGATGACGAGGCGATAACATACAAGCCGTGGCATACCGACAGCATCTTTGCCCAAACCGAGGAGGCTTCGCGTGCTACAGCCATAAATGCAGTACTTGCAGAGCTTACCATCGGCCGTATGAGTGCCGACAGTTCGCCTATTTTGACAGTAAAGAGTACCCAAACGGGTGCAACGGTGCTAAGAATACCTATTGCCGACTACGCACTCTTGGTTAAGGGCAACTATCGCGCAGGTATGGGCGACCAGGAGTATCTTGACCGTCAAGATGAGTACTCTATGACCTTCTTCCTTGAGGAGGGCGAATGGGTAAGCTCTATGATAATGATTAACTCTTGGCGAGTAGTGATAAACGACACAGGCCTAAATTAGAACATAAAGCAGGCAACTAAGTGAAGGATTTGGTTAAATATATAGTAGCGCTCCTATGCGGCATACTCTCGGTATCGTGTGTATTCGATACTGAGCAGTGCCCTGTAGCTCTCGATCCGGTAGTGCTGGATGGTGAGCGCACTATATCGTTTACCATAGGCCTCAACCACGCAGATACACGCGTGGAGTGTGACCCTACCGACGATAAAGTTCCATTTGACCACCACATTGAGCCAGGAACGCTGCGAGTAATGGTTACCGACATTAACAACAACACCATCGGCGAGATTGAGCGTCTAAGTGTATGGCCGACAAATCAGGAGCAGACCGAGTTTAAGTTTACGGGCAAGCTACCTGATGGCTTTGTCTTTGACCCTCAAAAACCGCTATATAAGTTCTTTGCCCTTGTAAATGCGCCTCCGCGAGCATTAGATGAGGAGCTTACGCTCTTTAGCACACAACAGCTCGACCCTCGTAACGAGCAGAGCGCTATACCTATGTGGGGCGTTACAACAACCGACCTAACGCCTATACTCAACACCACAAACTACCAAATTCCTGAGCCTCTATGGCTCTTGCGCGCGGCAGCAAAGGTAGAAGTTGTCCTCTCCGAGGCTCTCAAGTCAATGGGTACAACGATAACCTCGGCTGTACTGAAGTACTACAATGTAGAGGGTTATGTAGCCCCAGCCGATTGGCACAAATATAATAACACAACGGAAGTTGACTGCGAAAAGGCAATCAATGTATATCGACACGCCGCAGTCAATCTGCCTCTTATCCACGACCAGGCTACGGGCAACTACTATGTATATATGCCTGAGTATGATAATATCAACTACCCTGGCGAGCGCAACAAGATAAGCCTTACTTTCAACCACGGCGGTGAGGAGAAGAGCTATGATGACGCGATTGCGTTCTGCGAGTACAACAACGGTAAAAAGGTCGAGGGGTCAGATTACAACATCGTGCGTAACCACATATACAGGTTTAATGTGCGAAATATTCTTGGCGACAACATTATGCTTGAGTACCATGTAGCCGACTGGGATGCCGAGAATTGGGGTACGGGCAACGATTGGGAGGAGCACGATATCTCTTACCCTACATATATCAACCCACTTATGCCTGAGGAGTACTTAGAGCTCACGCCTGACCAAATGGACAACTATGTTATAACCAAGCAGCCGCAGATGTATTATGGTGGACAAAACCTTGAGGCCGGTGCATTTATTGCTTACTTCCGCATTGTTGCGCCTATAAATGTACAATGGAAGCCGGGCTTTATGGGTTCAAAGGAGAAATACCGTATCCGAGTATATAAAAAGGGAGTCGGCAACAATGGAGAGCTACTCTTCGACTCGGGCGAAGAGAATATGCAGGGTAATTTGACCGCTTGTAGATCAGACGAGTGGTACAAGATTGTAATCTTCCCTCTCAGTGGCGATGGTGCGGGCAAAACAACTATTCAGCTCGGCATATCCTACTATCAAGAGTGGACCGACCAATATATCAACTTGTTCGTAAACGGCGAGTATGACAAAATACGCTGGCCAAACAGTGGTACAAACCCTAAGATTATTGAAATTAAGCATATAGCACAGCAATAAAACAGGTGCAGTTATGAGGAGGATATTAACATATATAACAATATTTATAGCGTTGTTCAGCTTTGCAGGGTGCCACTCGCCATTTGGGGAAACACCTGAGTCAAACAACGACTATATCAAACTCTATTTTGCCCCATTGGGTCAAACTCGTGGTCAGATTGCCGACAACGAGTGCGAGTCGTTCCTCAGCCACCTCGATATTATTATATATAAGGTAACAAACGAGGGTGCCACATACGAGGGCTTCCACCACGAGCGCGTATCGGTGTCACAAACACCCGACGGCGTAACCTCAATCAAGCGCACAAAGCAAGACTTTGAGGTAGGCGTGACCTATAAGGTTTATGTTATCGCCAACACCGACTCGCCAGAGAGTGTTTTCTATCAGTCGGGGAGAATTATCGACCACGACGCCTTTCTCAAACTTGACCAGACCAATAGAAACATACATTTGTCGGGCATTAACTTTGGTAATCCCGACTTTGAGTATCCAAATATGTTCCTAATGGATGGTGTTGCATATCTCGGCGCAACCGAACCCGCTCAAGGCTCTGCGATAGTGATAAACGACGGCTCGGTTGACAATGTAACCCTCAAGGTAACCCTGCGTCGCGCGGCTGCAAAGATTATCGTCACAATCAGACCTGGCGACAAGGTGTCATTTACCCCTGAACTTATGGCGCAGTCACACGGATATCTGTTGCGCAATATGCCTATCCGCACTACACTTACAGCTGCGGGTGGCTACCCTCTTACTGAGGGAGATAAGCGCCCATATTGGACTTCACCTACAATCTCGCAGAGCCCATATTTCCAACTTATCGACGACGGTAAAGGTGGTCACAATATGAAAATTACCGCCTATTGCTACGCCCACACCTGGCAGAGTGCTGAGGTGTTCTATAAGGGTACATCGCTTGTAGTAATGCTTCCAATCATCTATAAAGAGGATGAGCAGAGTGCCCCAATAGAGTATCTGCACAACTACTACCAGATATCTATCAGCAAAAAGGAGGCAAACGGATCAACACACCTTATCAAGCGCAACACCCTCTACGACTTGCGCATTAACCTCAATGCGCCTGGCGCTGAGGACTACACCGCACCTGAGAACATCGAAGATTTGGAGTACTTTACCGCCCCTTGGCAAGAGGTAAATATACCTGTTAACGGCGAGAATACGGTTAGGTACCTCAAGGTTAACAAGAACAAGCTCTATATGTACAACACAGCCGATATTTTGGAGGAGCTCTACTTCTCATCATCATCGCCTGTAAAAGTTACTTATGTTGCGGGTAGTGGCCACTACTACGACAAGTACAGCAAAAAGATATCTATCTCCAATAGCGCGGCAAATAAGATAAATGGCTCAGTAAATGCTACCGCCACCTCGGGAAATATAGGTATTCATAGCCCTATTCCGACAAACAACACCATTCTCTACTTCCAAATTCAGGTCAAGAATGAGGAGGGAATGACCGAGATTATCGATGTGGAGCAGTACCCGCTTATCTATATAACCAACGGTCTGCCGTGGTACTCCTATCGCGATGACTACTACTACCGTACAACCGACGGTCATTCGTTTAGAGATAATGTTACCTCTGCAACTACCGATGGCAATAGACCTACCACCTATCAATACGATGGCGACCATATTGTAAGTATC
>JAFNYE010000097.1 GCA_017383345.1 Alistipes sp.
AGAACCAAAGGAAGTGAACAACGGTAAGTGTTGGTTGGCAACTTGCTCAAGTCGATATTGAGGGTCAATTTAACCTCTGACTTGCCGGCAACAAGAGTTGGCTCACCCTCGATGCTATAGCAGTCTGCAGGAGCGAGGTTAAGATACTTGCCAAAGCTCTGGAGCACCTCGTTTGAGGTGTCGATAGTGAAGGAGCAGTCATCAGGGTTCTCGAAAGGAACAGATACGGTAATCTCGCGAGTGTACTGATAAGGTGCAGAAGCTACCCACTTAACGGTCTCCTCTTTGTTTGCCTCAAAGAATATCTCGGCAGGCAACATTGTAGGGCGGATGAGTACCAGGTCCTTCTCGGTATTTACCTCGTTGGAAGAGGTGATGCGAACAGGAACGACATACTCGTGCTCATTTGTAAGGGCAGCGATAGTATCATAGTCAAAGGCAACCTTAATAATACCCGTGCGCTCAGCACCATTGATTGATACCTGATCGGTGAGCAATTGGTATGCATTCTCTCCGAAAGCCTTATAGGTTGTGCCGTTTGCTGCATTGTAGGCCTCGATAGCCTCGTTGTCAACAAATGCCGATACGGTTGCGTCGCTCTCGAAGAAGCCACTGCGGTGTACACTTACCTCAGCGGTAGGCTCAAGGTCCAAATCGTAGAACTTTGCTTCTACAAGGCCGTTGTTGACAATGTAGAGTACTGCATCTGGCAGATTGGCCTCTCTATTTGTTTGGCAGCCCATTGCGCCCACCAATAGTGCGGCGCAGATGGCGATATATAACTTTTTCATTTTCTCACTGTTTATGGTTGGCAATCTACTAATAGAATGGATTCTGTGTCAAGTTATTAAGACGGTCAACCTCAGACTGGTAGAACGGCATAAGGTACAAGCGCTTGTGGAATACGCGAGTACTTGGGCGGTTACCGCCGTCGTGAGGAATAACTGTACGCTGCCAGAAACCACCTGTCTGTGAAGAGTCGGTAGCCTCGACATTCATACCGTAAACATCGCCATTATCCTCAACCTCAGAAAGAAGAAGAGTACGAGTGTCGAAGTAACGGAGGTTCTCAAAGTTGAGCTCTACTTGACGCTCGCGAACGAGAAGACGCTTCAAACCGTCATAAGTAGCACACTCCTCAGGGTAGATGTCCTCAAGATTTGGCATACCTACACGCTTACGGATGCGGTTAATCTGCACCAATGCGTCGTCAATAACATACTCGCCAACTCCTGCATTTACAGCCTCAATAACAGCCTCAGCATAGTTGAGCAACACCTCTGCATAGCGGAACAAAGGCCAAGTAAAAGGCTCCCAGTTGGTGGTTAAGCTCTGTGACTTTGTGTCGTATGCAGGGTTGTGGAACTTATATGGGACATAACCTGTAACGGTGTAGTTATCAGATGAGCCTGAGTAAGAGTTACCACCGCGGTGCATTGTAATCTTAACGGTGTTGCTGCCACCCTTCCAGGTGAGGTTGTTCCAGAATACTGACATATAGAATCGTGGTTCACGCTTTGTGTACATATTAAATACAGTCTCGCGAGTCTGCATAATAGGGTGTACGATAGATGTGAAGCCCTCCTCTGAGTAGTCTGATGTAGGGTCGATAATTGGCTGACCACCATCCTGGTAGCCTACGATAGGGTAGCGACCATTCTCCATTGCAAATGCATCAACGAGCTTCTGAGTAACACCAACACCACCATAAGCACGACCACCTACACCCTCAGGAATAGTTGCTACGCGCCAGTTGTAGCTGTTGTTCTGGCGAGCAAAGATAATCTCCTTGTTCCAACGCTCATTAAATACCTTTGACCAAGAACCATAAGGGTCGTTAGCATCCTCACCAACAATCTGGTAGATGTGGAGGTTCATAATATCCTCAGCAGCCTGAGCAGCCAAAACCCACTTATTAGGGTCGTACTGCTGTGGGAAGAGGTCGTTACCATAGTAGTTCTTGATGCCGGCATACATTGGGTTGCCGTTGAACAATGGACGAGCAGAGTAGAGCAAAAGACGAGCCTTTACAGCCATAGCTGCGCCCTTAGTTGCACGGCCATACCACTCTGCAGGTTGCTCCAAAGGAAGATACTCAGCAGCGCGGTCGCACTCATTGCATACCCACTCTACGCACTCATCCCAAGTGTTACGATCGACATCTTTTAACTCCTCGCTGGTGTAGTCTGCGCACTCCTCGCCCAAAATTGGCACAGGACCGAACATACGCATAAGCGAGAAGTAGTAGTAAGCACGAAGGAAACGAGCCTCTGCGCTCCACTCCTGAATCTGCTCAGGTGTAAGCTCTGGGCAGCGGTGGATGTTCTCCATAAAGTAGCTGGCCTCACGAATACCCTTCCAATAGAGAGAGTACTGCTTTGTGAAGAAGGTGCTACCAGAGTTAGACACCATCCAAGTACCGTTGTTAATAAGGCGGTGCCAACGGTTACCGAACGAAACACTACACTCATCTGAGCAAGCCTCCCAGTGGTTGCTCTGAACAGATGGGTCGGTCTCGTTGTTTATCCAAGAGTAGATGTTCACCAAGTAGAGACGGGTGGTCTGCATCTTCTCAAAGATATTCTCTGATGTCTTTGGCTCATCTGGCTGGCGGTTGAGGAACGAGTCGCAACCAACCATCGCGAGCGAAAGCATCACAAAAAGTATTGCAATATATCTTTTCATATTCTTCTTTGTTTTAACCATTAGAATACCATTGTTAAACCGATGTTATATACACGGTTGTTAGGATATGCAGCAGCACCTGTCTGCAAGTCTGGGTCCCACAATTTGAATGGGCTGAAGGTCAAGAGGTTGACACCCGAAACATAGATACGCAGACGATCGATGTGAGCCTGTGAGGTAAGACGCTTTGGAAGTGTATAACCAATCTCGGCATTCTTCAGACGCATATAGCGACCGTCAACCATCCAGAAGGTAGAGGTCTTGCTGTTGTTAGGGTTGCTACCAATGCTCAAGCGTGGATACTTAGCATCGCGGTTGTTCTCTGTCCAGTAGTTGTTGTGCAGGTCTGCAAAGACATTTGAGTGACGAGTCTTGTTAGCAGTAAATGGCTGGACATAGGAGTTGTTGATAAAGAAGTTACAGTTGTCGATACCCTGGAAGAATACAGAGATGTCAATGCCCTTCCAGCGAACAGAAGCACCGAAACCGTATGAAATCTCAGGCACATCAGGGAAACCGATAGGCTTAACATCGTAGTCGTTAACCACACCGTCACCATTGAGGTCAAGGTAGCGGATATCACCAGGCTTAACCTCGCCAAACTGCTGCTTTGGCCAAGCGTCAATCTCCTCCTGACTCTGGAACAAACCGTCTGCAATCAGACCGAAGGTCTGCCAGTTTGACTGACCGATGCGGTTCATATAGAGATACTCCCAATCCGGCTGGTCGTTGTCTAAGATGGTGTTGTGTGCGTAGGTGAAGTTAGCACGAGCGGTAACATCTACCTGACCAATCTTCTGGTGGTAGTCAATAGAGGCATCAACACCGCGGTTGTGCATCTTACCGACATTAATCCACGGCTTGTTAACCAAACCTGCAATCTCAGGGATAGATGATGACTGGAGGAAGATACCGCTACGGTTCTCATCGAAGTAGTCGGCCTGAATTTTAACCTTACCGAAGAGTGAGATGTCAACGCCGGCATTGAACTTGCGAACAGTCTCCCAACCTACATTAGGGTTAGGGTAGTCACCTAAGCGGATACCTGTATATTTGGTATTTGATGAGCCGAAGTAGTAGTCGTAACCGTTCTCGATAGTCTCAAGGTAGATAAAGCGGCGGTCACCACCAATCTGGTCGTTACCAACAAGACCATAAGAGGCCTTGAACTTGAGCATATCGACAACATCCTTAGCCTTCTCAAAGAATGGCTCCTCAGACATAGCCCAACCTACAGCCACTGATGGGAAGAAACCGAAACGATTACCTGGCGAGAAGTTCTCAGAGCCGTTGTAACCGAAGTTACCCTCAACGAAGTAGCGGTTGTCAAAGTCGTAAGTTACACGACCTGCAATACCCTGATTTCGGTATGGGAGGAACTTGTCAGGATTGCCCTCTGAAGAGTTCACATAGTTCTTCTGAGAGTGCTGGTAGAGGAACAGCGCGCCAACTGAGTGCTTGCCAAATGTGCGGGCATAGTTAATAGAGGCCTCAAGGTAAACAGTGCGGCGGCTATTGCTTGCCTTGCTCAAAGTAAGGCTCTCCTCGCCGACAACGGTCTGTGTCTTGATAAGGTAACCATCCTCGTCACGACCAGTAGCAATCCACTGCTGAGGGGTCTTGGTACGACCTACATGCTGCGAGTTCATCGCATCGAAGGCGAACTTGAGGTTTGCGCTCAAACCTGGGGTAATCCAGCTGCCGAAGTCCTGATTAAGGGTAACGGTAGATGTTGCAGTATTGTAGAAGCGCTCGTAGTATCCCTTTTGAGTAAGCAATACATAAGGGTTAGCACCGTCGTTATCGGCAGGACCTGAGAGCGTGCCATCAGAGTAGAAGAGCGGGTATGCAACAGGAATAGTGTTCAGAGCATAGCTCCAAATAGAGCTTGAGCTGCCACCAGGCTCGTTCTTACGCTCGAATGAAGTGCCGAGGTTGAAGTTGAGCTTAGTGTGGCGGAACACCTGTACATCGATGTTTGAACGGAAGTTGTAGCGACGATAGAACACCGAGGTGTCGTAGTTCTTCATATTGTCAACTGCAAACAAACCATCCTCGTTGTAGAAAGCTCCTGAGATATAGTACTTTGCAATATCACCACCACCGCTAATGCTGAGGTTGACCTTTTCGTTCCAAGAGAAGTTCTTGTAGAGGGTGTCAACCCAGTTTACATTTGGATAGAGGTCCGGATCCTCACCGGTTGCAATCTTGTTGATAGCCGAAGGGCTGTAAATAGTGCTGCCTGTAGCCTCGTTGTACATCTGGGCATACTCAACGCCACCGAGCATTTCAGGAACCTTTGTAGGCTGCACCAAACCACCCTCGATTGAGAGCGAAACCTTTGGCTTGCCGGTCTCACCACCGCGAGTGGTAATCATAACCACACCATTTGCACCGCGTACACCATAGATAGCTGTTGCAGATGCATCCTTGAGGATAGACATCTCCTTGATGTCGTCAACATTGACAAGGTCCATATCACGCTCAACGCCATCGACGAGGATAAGTGGAGTCTTGGTCTCTCCGAAGGTAGATATACCACGGATCCAGAAGGTTGAGCCAGCACCAGGCTCGCCTGAACGCTGAATTGATACAACACCGGCCAACTGACCTGCAATATTGCCTGAGAGCTTAGCTACAGGGGCGCGCAAGTCGTTGATAGCCACTGAAGAGATAGCGCCGATAACGCTCGCCTTCTTCTGAGTACCGTAACCAACGACAACCACATCCTCAAGGGTAGTGGTTGAGGCTGTGAGCTTAATGTTCTGGTGAGAAGTCATTGTGTTAACAGCCGCCTCATAGTCTTTGTAACCGATGAACGATACAACAACAACAGCGAGGTTGTTTGGCACTTTGAGGCTGAAGTTACCATCTACATCGGCAGTTGTACCGATAGTAGAGTCCTTTACCCAGACTGAAGCACCGATTACAGGAGCGCCGGTCTCGGCGTCGGTAATAGTACCTGTAACAACGCGCTCCTTTGAGGTAGAGGTTGTTGTAGTTGCTGCGGGAGTAGCTTTCTGTTGTGGAAGCAATACGATGTCATTCTGTTTGATGACATACTCCACGCCTTTGTTGCGAAGTGCTACATTCAAAAGCTCCTCAACGCTCTTGGCGCCACTTGGAACCGAGATTGAGATGTCGTTTGGCAAATCGCCAGACCACGAGAAGCGGTATTGGCTGCCACTCTCAATCTTATGAATGAGCTGTTTCAATGTTGTCACGCCTGAGGCGTCGATGCGTGCCGATGACTGCGCACTTACCGACATAATTGACAATGACAACACTAAGCCTATAACGAATCTTCGTATAGGCGCAAAATCTGGTAGATTTCGTTTCATAAGCATTGTGTTATTAGTTTATATTTTGGTTTTGATTTGTTTTATCTGCGACCAATAACCACCGCGTCACCATAGCGCTGGAACGATGTGCCCGTAGTTAGGGTGACAATGTTAAGCGTATGCCCAAGCGAGTTGTCGCGGTTGATTGTTCCGGTGAAGCGGATCTCCTCAAGACGGTTGTCCGAGAAGGATATTTTGCAGTTATATATGTGCTCAAGCGAGTTTACGATGTAACCCAGGCGCTCACCCTCAAAGTAGCGCTCTCCAAAGACATCGAGCTGGGCATCCACCTCGACAATATTCATACGGCGGGTGTCGCTGTTGTACAATAGCTTTTGGTTTGGCTTGATAGCTACCTTGTGACCGCTGGTACGGAAATCTACAGCGCCCTCAATAAGGGTCGCCTCAATCTGAGGGTTGTTATTGTGTGCCTTGAAGTTGAACTTTGTACCCTTGACAATAATCTGCGCACTCTTTGCTTTGACAATAAACTCCGAGCCATCAACCTTTGCCACATCGAACATCGCCTCGCCATCGAGATATACCACGCGGTTCTCCATAAATTTTGTATGGAAGGAGATTTTGGAGTCCGCTTTCAGGGTCACGGTAGAGTGGTCCGGCAGAGAGATAGTTCTAAATTGGCTGTTGTCGGCAACCACCTCACAGTAGTCGTGGCGGTCGTTGTAGATAAATATACCCGTAAACACTACGGCGAAAAGTATTACCGCCACAGCTGCGTAACGCATAGCCGCGCGAATAATACCTCTACGGCGTTGTTGTGCCGCCTCTTTTGCACGCAAGGCTATTTTTGCCTTGAGTTCGGAAAGGGCCTGCTGTGCGTCAAGCTCTGATGCAGTTATGCAACAGCGGTACAGATACTCAGTCAAAAAGAGCTGCTCCAAGAGTGCTCTATTTTCGGGAGAGGCATCGTACCATCGCACAATCTCTGCCATTTGCCTTTCAGGCAGTGTCCCGTCTAAGAAGGCGAGAAGTTTGATTTCGTTTATTTGAAGACTTTCCATAGTTTACCTTTATATATATAAATACATCCAAAGGTGGGTAAATCCTATACTAAAACAATTAAATTGTTTCCATTAGAGGTACTCGCCTAACTCCTTGCGCAAAATTCGCATTGTGCGAGCAAGGCGATTATCTACTACTTTGGTTGTTACACCTAATCGCTCGGCAATCTCTTTATACGATAATTGCTCTACGCGGCTAAGATGAAAGACCTCTCTGAGTGGCTCGGGGAGTCGGTTAAGAGCATCCTCGTACATTTGGCGTAACTCTGTGGCAAAGTAGAAGTCGGGTGATTCAAATAGTTGTGACAGGTTGCGCGCTATCTGTTCGTGTACTCTTGTAAGGACGCTCTTATGCTTAATGCAGTTTACGGCCTTATTGTGAACAATACGGAACAGGAGCGACTTTACCGATTTTTCGGGTACGATTGTGTCCCAATTGTCCCACAACCAAAGCATTGTGTCTTGAACAACCTCCTTAGCCTCCTCTATGGCTAAATAGTGGGTGGCGTAAAGACACAAACTCTCATAGCTCTCCATATAGAGTGCGTTGAACTGCGACTCTTTGTTGTTTGGGTCGCTCTGCTCAGGCAAGGTTGCCTCTTTGCTCCATAGGTTAGTTAGTGGTGTGAGATTGTCGTTACTCATAGCACAAATATAGTCATTTTGACCAAATAGAGACTTGTGGTAAAAGAGGCTGACCCAATGGGATTGATGTCAGCCCCTCAATTCAGTATAAAGCGTTATGATTATTGGAGTACAACACCGCCTTCGGCAATGTGGAACGCACTGTCAGCACGGCTCTTGCCCTCTACGCCATCGGTCTTCTGATCGCGGCCGAGAATAACCTCGTGCTTTGTTACATCCTCAGCTGTTACTGCTACGCCATTAATGGTAGTGGTTGCCTTGACAACGCAAGGTGTTGTGAAGCCGAGGGTAGCAATCTTGGTTGAGCCCCAGAAGTCGCCCTGAAGCAAGCCTGCGATAGCGCCTGCATCGGTTGGATAGCTCAACGCGCAATCTACAACGCAACCGTCGATAGCGACAGCGTGGTTTGCCAAACGACCACCAACCGCTGCGATGATGCTATTCTGTGCTCCTGCGCCCTCAAGAGTAACATTACCCAAGCTCTGGCAGTTTATGATATTTGCATAGTTTGTTGCGCAAATACCTACTACAGCAGCATCCTTAGCTCCAGCGAGGTGGTTTTTCAAAGTGATAGGGCCTCGGTTTACGCAGTTGTAAACTGTAGCAGTTATGCCCTTGGTGATATCGCCTGCGATACCGCCCACAAGTGCACGAGAAGCAACTGAGCCACCGTCCAATACCTCTACGGTAAGGGCGCCGCTATGCTCGCAGTTGGTAATATCTGCAACACCGCTACCGCTTGGGCAAGAACCGATGATACCGCCAATAGCTGGAACACGATTTGCAGTGCCAGAAGTGTAGTAGCGAATATCCATATCGCCGCTAACGGTACAATTCAAGATGTTAACCTTAGTGGTATCTTTGGTGCCGTTGACATTTCTACCGCTGATACCACCAATGTAGAAGGCGTAGCCCATTGTTGCGTTGTCTAACTCAAAGCGTGCGCGGTTGTGGCAGTCGGTAATGTTACCAGTGTTGATGCCGCAAATACCGCCCATAAATGACTCAGAGTCTGTAGCGCCTGGAGAGGTAAACAATATGTTACCAGCGTTAATACAAGAGGTGAGGTTTGCGTGAGCTACGCCTGTGATACCACCCAAGTAGAACTTATTTTTGGTAAATGTACCATCGCAGAAGATGTCACCATTGTTGGTGCAATTCTCAAGAAGACAGTAAGAGAGAAGCGGGTTGTTGTTTGCGGCGTTATAAACCTTACCCGCAGAACCGATGATACCGCCAATGGTAACCACACGATTGACTGCAGCCGCAAGATTTAAGGTGATGTTACCGTTATTTACAGTGTTGAACACACCGCCAAGACCCTCCTCCTGGTGCTGGTTGTAACAACCTACGATACCACCGATATACAACCAACCTACTGTCTGGTATTCAGCAGCGGTGATTGAGAGGTTACCGTTGTTGACGCAGTTCTCGATGCGTGCAGATGAGTAAACAACCTTAGTTGAGCCCAAGTCGTTGTCAGGGTCGCCGTCGCCACCTGTTACAGCCGACATTGAGCCTACGATAGTGCCTACGAAACGGTTGCCTGAGAAGGTGTAGCTTGGATCGCCAACGGTGATGTCGGCGTTGTTGGTACATCCGCTGACAGTACCTAAGTTAGCACCAACCAAAATGCCGTGAACCTTATTGCCGGCGTTGAGGTTGTATGCAATGTTACAGCTCTTGTCAACAACGATATTCTTTACTGTACCGTAGTTCTCGAAAATCAGGGCTGAAGATGTTGTCCAGTTCTTAATAGAGTGGCCGCAACCGTCAAGTGTAGCGCCCTGAGGAAGGTAAGCCTCAATACCGTCAAATATCTGGCCGGTCATATCGATATCGGCGCCCAGAACAGCTGTGCCTGTAAATGAACCACCTTGAGCAAGGTCAGTAATCAAGAAGTTGATAAGGTCGTCTGCTGTAGCGATAACCTTATCGGCCGGAGTGACACCCTCAAAGGTGAGTTCAGGCATATTGAGGAGGTAGCCGGCAGGCATCTCAATGCCGTTTGTTGTATAAGCATTGCGGGTCATAGTCTTGCCGTCAGCCGCTGTAACGGTAAGAGCAAAACCATTGACATAGTCGCCGGCAGGGATGGCCAGATAAACAACCGCCTTGCCGTCAACATAAGGAACATTGGTAATGGTTACATTGTCAATACCCTTACCTGCGGCAGGCGACATTGTTGCGCTCTGGAAGTCAATCTCAAACTCTCCCGCAACAGCACGGCCGGAACGGGTGCTAAGAGTGATTGCCTTAAGCGCATCGCTTGTGTCGTTACCCTTTGCGATAGTGACTTTGAAGAATGAGAAGAGGTGTGAGAGCGTTGTGCTGCCATCGGTAGTGTAGCCCGCCATAATTGCCACATTGTTTGCAAAGGTGTTGTTTGCATAAGGCTGTGACTGCGGAGCCACTACATGACCGTCCTTGTTGAGGGCTGTCGATGGGTAGATAATGTTGTATGGAGCAGTCACATTGGCTACGGTAAAT
>JAFNYE010000005.1 GCA_017383345.1 Alistipes sp.
CAGTGCTGCCGTTCTTCTCATAAACAGCGATAAAGAGTTGGTCAACGGTCATACCGTCACCGAAAGCACGAGTACCAAGCTCCGGTACATCGACTGATAAGGTAACCTCTACCTCACCACCTACCAAAGAAGAGGAGATATCCTCCTTAGCACAAGATACTGCACCAAAAATAATAGCTGCAGCCATCAGAAAACGAAAAATGTTTTTCATAGATGTAGATTAAGTTAAAAGTTAAAAAAGAATTAATTGATGATATTAGAGCATAACAAGTCAGGTCGCAGAAGTTCTCTGCAACCTAAATTAGTTAATAAAATGCCGTAAGTTACTGATTTAGAGATACAAAAATCCCCCCCCCGATTTTTCGGAGAGGGAATATATTGCCAAGTATGGATATACTCCTCATAGTTTGGGTAGAATTACTATGGCAAAAATACAAATAAATTTTTAATTAGCAAAAATAAAGCGCCCTTTTTTATAGGCGCTTTTATTTAATATATATAAGGTATAGGCTACTTTTTCAAACCCATCTGGTCGATTAGGGCCTGAGTCTGTGGCTTGTGACCACGGAACTCGACATAGAGATCCATTGGGTGAACCTGACCGCCCGATGAGAGGAGCTTGCGGAAGCCGGCTGCGGTCTTAGAGTCAAAGATGCCGTTCTGCTGGAAGAGTGAGTAACCGTCGGCAGCCAAAACCTCTGCCCACTTGTAGCCGTAGTAACCGGCAGCGTAGCCACCAGAGAATATATGGCCAAATGCGGTAGCCATAGCTGTGCCCTCGATAGCAGGAACAACCTTTGTTGACTCCATAGAGGCCTTCTCGAACGCCTCAACGCAACCTGTATATGGCTCTTTGAGTGTATGCCAAGCCATATCGGTAAGACCGAATGAGAGCTGGCGAATATTCATATATGCAGCCAGGTAGTTCTTAGCAGCAACAATCTTCTCGATAATCTCTACAGGCATAGTCTCGCCGGTCTGGTAGTGCTTAGCCCATAGGTCAAGATACTCCTTCTCGTAAGCCCAGTTCTCCATAATCTGCGATGGCAGCTCAACGAAGTCGCGCAATACGCTTGTGCCATTGAGGCTCTCATACTTACCCTTTGCCAACATACCGTGCAATGAGTGACCAAACTCGTGGAGGAAGGTTGTCAGCTCGTCGAAAGTGAGAAGAGATGGTGTAGTCTCGGTTGGCTTTGTAAAGTTCATCACAAGCGATACCAATGGGCGTACCTCCTTGCCATTCTCAACGCTTGTGCCGCGGAACTCGGTCATCCAAGCACCTGAGCGCTTGCTCTCGCGTGGGAAGAAGTCGAGGTAGAGAACAGCCAAGTGCTCTCCGTTGTTATCCTTAACCTCGTATGCGGTAACATCCTTATGGTATGTAGTGATATCCTGAGCAGGGGTGAAAGTGAGGCCATAGAGGCGGTTAGCAAGCATAAATACAGCGTCGATAACATTGTCGAGCTTCAAGTATGGCTTAACCATCTCATCGCTTACGGCATACTTCTCATTCTTGTACTTCTCGCTGTAGTAGCCAAAGTCCCACGGCATAAGCTCGCCCTCAAGACCGAGGGTGTGAGCATAAGCTGTAATCTCGGCAACATCCTTAGCTGCATACTCGATAGTTGCAGCGCGCAACTCCTCAAGGAATGAGAGTACGGTTGAGGTAGTCTGCGCCATGCGGTTATCCAACACATAGTCTGCATAGCACTCATAGCCCAAAAGGTTGGCAATCTTGAGGCGCAAAGCGGTAATTTGGCGAATATTCTCAGAGTTGTCGTTCGGACCACCCAATGCGCGAGAGTTGTAAGCCTTCCAGAGTTTCTCCTTAATATCGCGCTGTGAAGAGTAGGTCATAAAAGGACCATAGCTTGGAGCCTTAAGAGTAACTGTCCAACCCTTCTGATTGCGAGCCTTTGCCTCCATAGCAAGACCCTCCTTTACGAACGAAGGCAACTCCTCAACAAGTTCAGCCTTTGTGATATTATAGCTGAATGCGTTGGTTGCAGCCAAAGAGTTCTGGCCGAACTTGAGAGTCAAGCCTGAGAGCTCGCCTGTGTATTGGCGATAGAGCTCCTTGTCCTCATCAGAGAGGTTTGCACCACCGCGAACAAAGTCGTTGTAGGTATCCTCCAAGAGTTTCTTGTCCTCCTTTGAAAGGAAGAGTCCCGGATGCTCGTAAACATACTTCACGCGCTTGAAAAGCTCAGGGTTGAGCGAAATGTCATTACCCAAAGCGGTCAACTCAGGCTGAATGTCGATGGCAATCTGCTGCAACTCATCAGAGGTGTCAGCCTCGTTGATGTTGAAAAATACGCCACCAATGCGATCGAGCAGAGCTCCCTGATTTTCGAGTGCGAGAATGGTGTTCGCAAAGGTTGGCTTTGCTGGGTTGTTGACAATAGCGTCAATCTCTGCACGAGAAACAGCGATAGCTGTCTCAAATGCAGGCTTGTAGTGCTCCACCTTGATTAAATCAAACGGAGGGGTCTGGTGTGGAGTCTCCCACTGAGCAAGCAGCGGGTTTGTTGTGTCAATTTCAGGCAAAACAACGGTAGGCATCTGCTCGCCACCGCAGCCAGCCATAAGCAGTGATACTGACATAAGTGTAAAAAGTGTTTTTTTCATAATCTATTAATTAAAATTTGTTTCAGTCATTTATTGGGCGATGCTAATCTTGTGTAGCTATTCTCTTGAGTTGGAGCATATCGGCTACAGTCGGGTTTTCAACCACTGCGGTAGAGTCCACTTCAGGCTCTTTCCACAGGCCGCGACCCTTGAGCATTGCTCTCTTATCGGGAGCAGCGCCACGGAAAGCCTTGTACATATCCATACCGCTACGCGAACCGCCTTTGTTCAAAATCTCCTCGCGCAAAGCTGTTGCGGTCTTGCGGTCGAACAGGTCGCCACTCTGCTTGAAGGCCTCAAAGGCATCCTTGTCAAGCACCTCAGCCCAGAGGTAGAAGTAGTAGCCTGCAGAGTAACCTCCCGCAAAAATGTGGGCAAAGTAGGTATAGTGGTAGCGTGGCTCAACCTGAGGCAACATTCCGCGCTTTTCGTAGAGGGCGTTGTACTCAAAGCCATCGATGTCGATAGGCTTATACTGCTCCAATGCGTGAATATCCATATCGGTAAGTGCGGCTGCGATAAGCTCGGTGGTGTTGAAGCCCTGATTGAAGAGCGAGCTGTTCTGTATGCGTGATACAAATTGGTCGCGGATAATCTCGCCTGAGCGATAGTGGGTTGCGTATGTGCGCAACATTTCAGGTGTCAACGCCCAGTTCTCCATAATCTGCGACGGAAGCTCCACAAAGTCGCCCTCAACATTCAACAGGCCGTTGTAGCGGACATTGGTAAACAGGCCGTGCAGTGCGTGTCCAAACTCGTGGAATAGGGTAGTGACCTCGTCAAGGGTGAGCAGTGAAGGGGTGCTCTCGGTTGGGCGTGTAAAGTTGCATACCACACCGATTACAGGGGCTGTGCGAGTGCCATCCTCCTCGTAACGCTGTGAGATATATTGTCCGCACCAAGCACCTTGACCTTTGCCTGCGCGTGGGTGGAAGTCGAAATAGAGAACACCTAAATGGCTCTCGTCCTTATCCAGAACCTGGTAAGCAGAAACCTCATTGTGATATACAGGTACGCTGATAGGGCGGAAGGTTAGACTGAAGAGTTTGTTGGCAAGGTTAAAGATACCCTGACGGGTGTTGTCAAGAGAGAAATATGAGCGCAGGGTCTCCTCATTGAGCGAGTACTTCTCATTGCGCACCTTCTCGGCATAGAACCACCAATCCCACGGCTCAAACTTGTAGCCCTCCTCGGTAAAGTCCTCCTTGAACATCTTCTCCATCTCGGCAAGTTCCTCCTTTGCTCGCTCTACGGCCGGTTGCCAAAGCTCGTCTAAGAGCTCATAGACAGCCTTTGGAGAGCCTGACATCTGCTTTGCGGTGACATAGTGGGCGAATGACTTGAAGCCGAGCATATTTGCCTTCTCTATGCGAAGGCGCACCATATCGTTGATAATCTGCTTGTTGTCGTACTCGTTATTGTTGTTGCCACGATTGAGGTATGCGCGGTAAATCTCCTCGCGCGCAGCACGGTTAGGCGAGAGCGTGAGGAACGGAATCATACTCGGCTTGTGGAGTGTGAAGGCGTACTTGTCGGGTTGACCTAACTCGCGAGCCTTTTCGCGGGCGCTCTGCTTGAGCGATGCCGGTAGAGTGGCAACCTCGCCCTCGGTTTGATACATAACGAAGTTGTTGTTCTCGGCCAACACATTGTTGCTAAAACGCACCGAGAGAGATGAAAGCTCCTCGTTTATCTGCTTAAGGCGTGCCTTCTGCTCCTCATTGAGTAACGCGCCGCTGCGAACGAAGTTGGTATAGACCTTCTCGGTGAGGCGAATTTGCTCTGCGTCCAGATCGTGGCTGTTGCGTGCGTCATAGACCGCCTTTACGCGTTCAAAGAGTTTGTCGTTCATAACGATAGCGTCGTTGTGAGCGGTGAGCTTTGGTACAAATTGGGCCTCAAGTTGTTGTAGCTCATCGTTTGTCTCGGCAGAGCAAATCATACCGAAGATATTGCTTACATCATCCAGCATACGACCGCTACGATCCATTGCGGCAATGGTATTCTCAAAAGTTGGTTGCTCAGGGTTGCTGATAATAGCTGCAATCTCCTCATTGTGCAGCGACATTGCCTGCTCAAGAGCCGGAGCGTAGTGGTATGCCTTTATACGCTCAAATGGTGGAACACCATACGGTGTATCCCACTTCTCAAAGAATGGAT
The DNA here is from genome assembly GCA_017383345.1 of Alistipes sp. Lineage (GTDB taxonomy): Bacteria > Bacteroidota > Bacteroidia > Bacteroidales > Rikenellaceae > Alistipes. The sequence goes on from JAFNYE010000005.1 coordinate 4,792, forward strand.
TGGGTAAATTTTGTACCTCTTCACTACAGCTAATCATAGTAAAAGCCATTAATATAACTGCTAAACGCTTCATATCGCTAAAAAATTATTATCTTTGCTGACAAAAGTAATCATTTTTTTTAGGGTATGCAACTATTTTATGCACCTGATATGACTCTGCCTCAATATAAATTGAGTTCGGAGGAGGCTAAACACGCGATTAAGGTACTTCGTTTAGGCGTTGGCGATATGCTTCATATTACCGATGGCCGTGGAAATCTGCACCATTGTCGCGTTACGGAGATAACCAACCATAACTGCACCGTTGCGGTTGAGAGTACCGTTGCTGAGTTTGAAAAGAGAGGTTATAACCTGACTATGGCAGTTGCTCCAACTAAGAATATAGACCGCTTTGAGTGGTTTTTGGAGAAGGCTACCGAGATTGGAGTAGATACTTTTATAGCTTTGGAGAGCGCTCACTCTGAGCGTCGTGTGGTCAAGCCTGAACGCGAGGAGAAGGTTATAACATCGGCTGTGAAGCAGTCGCTCAAGGCTTATCATCCCCAATTTGAGGATATGACTCCGTTCAAGAAGCTCGTAACACAACATTTTGATGGCCGTAAGTTTATAGCCCATTGCGGTCAGGCTGTGGTTGAGAAAAAATATTTAGCATCAACCCTTCTTGCGGGCGAAAATGCGCTTATTCTCATAGGCCCTGAAGGCGACTTCTCGCCTGAGGAGGTACGCCTTGCTGTTGAGAATGGCTTTGAAGAGATTACCCTCGGCACGCAGCGCTTGCGTACCGAAACGGCTGCTGTTATGGCCGTGGCTATGGTTGCAATTAGGAATAGTATGAAGTAATATGCTCTGGCAACTATTTATATCCTTCCTCAAAATCGGCGCCTTTACCTTTGGTGGCGGTTATGCTATGGTGCCGCTTATTGAGCGCGAGGTTATAGATAAACGCGGCTGGGTGGAGCGTGAGGATTTCTTGGATTTACTCACTATCGCTCAATCTGCCCCTGGCCCGATAGCGCTAAATACCGCAGTATTTGTCGGCTACCGTATAAAGGGATTAAAGGGTGCATTTGCATCGGTGGCAGGTATTGTTTTACCCTCATTTGTAATAATTCTATTGGTGGCAATATTCTTTGCCGATATACGCCAAAATAGTTATGTCGATGCAGCCTTTCGTGCTATGCGCCCTGCTGTTGTTGCACTTATTGTAGCGCCTATTGTGGGTCTTGCAAAGGGTATGAACCTTTGGCTTTTGCCTATCGCTGCCCTTACGGCTGTGGCGGTTTGGTGGTGGGGTATATCGCCAATATATGTGTTGATTTCGGGCGCATTGTTGGGTCTAATGTGGAGTATTATTATAGTGCGAAAGGGGGGCAAGCAATGATTTACCTGCAACTGTTTATTTCTTACCTTAAGATAGGTTTCTTTGGCTTTGGTGGTGGCTATGCTATGCTCTCGCTTATACAAAACGAGATTGTTGAACAGCGCGGCTGGATTACGGCTCAACAATTTGCCGATATTGTTGCCATTTCACAAATGACCCCGGGCCCTATTGCCATAAATTCGGCAACATATATAGGCTATACCGTAGCGGGAGTGGGTGGCTCGGTGGTGGCTACTTTGGCAGTCTGCCTTCCTGCGCTGACTGTTATGTTGGCTCTGACAAAGTTCTTTATCAAACTCAAGGATAACCACTATGTTCACTTTGTTGTGGGTGGTATGAAGCCTGTAGTTGTGGGTATGATTGCAGCGGCAGCCCTATTGCTTATCTTTCCTAAAAATCCTGCTGACGGCAGTTTTATTGATGGCTGGAGCTGGACAATCTTTGCCCTTACCCTTATTGCCTCGTATAAAAAAGTTAACCCGATACTACTTATCGTATTATCGGGCATTGCTGGCGTTATAATATACGCTCTTTAGACGATTGTTCCCAAAAGGGTGAGTATAAACAACACTAAGGTTACGATTGCGCCAATCATAATAAGATAAGCTATGCAACCCCAACGACGCTCACCTGTAGGTAGAGGGTCAGATATGAGTGCGCATATAAGACCGCCAAGAGGTGTTAGCAGTAGCGAGAGAATAAACGCCCAACCAAAACCTATCTTGCGACCTGCTCCGAATATGCCGACAAGCACCGCTAAAAGTGAACCGCTCAAAAGTCCGAAAAGTACGAGTGAAAATACCATAATCTTTATCGCTTAAATCTGTAATATGTTCCTAACGGCAACTGCTTGCCTGCGTTATCCTCAAAATATAGCTCGCCACACTCCTCCTGCTTTGGAGCGCCAAAACATTGGCGTACAGCAGTGCGCGCAAGTGTCGATGAGAGTCCCATAGAGTAGAGGTTGAGTACCAAAAAGGCATTCTGCTTCTCCAATAGTTCGGCGCAACACTCAAGCATTTGGGTTATATTCTCCTCTAACACCCATTTTTCGCCATTAGCACCACGACCATAAGCGGGAGGGTCAAGTATTATGCCGTTATAGCGATTGCCGCGACGAACCTCTCTTTGAACAAATTTGAGGGCATCTTCAACAATCCAGCGCACTGAGTTAAGTCCGCTTGCCTCCATATTCTCTTTCGACCAAGTAACCACCTGCTTTACCGAGTCTATATGGGTTACATCAGCTCCCGCAGCTTTAGCTGCCAGGGTAGCGCCACCTGTGTAAGCGAAGAGGTTGAGTACCTTCGCGCTCTCAATCTCCTTGCAGCAGTCGTATATAAAGTTCCAATTGGCCGCCTGTTCAGGAAATATGCCTACATGCTTGAATGAGGTCAGACCTAAGCGCATCTTCAGGTGCATATCCTTGTAGTTGTAGCATATATGCCAACGCGATGGCATCTTTGGCTTGAGGTTCCACTTGCCGCGCTCCTCACTCATATTGTCGCGCATAAATGAGGCGTCAGCGCTCTTTGCCCACTGCTCCTGGCTAAGTGTTTTGCGCCAAATAGCCTGAGGCTCAGGACGACGGAGGGTGTACTCTCCAAAGCGCTCCAACTTCTCGCCATCGCCTGTGTCAATGAGGGTGTAATCGGGGAAAATGGTCTTTATATTCATATAATATCTGTGAGTGACATCTGACAGCGCTTGCAGTCAAATGATAGTTTGTACTTCTTTCTTCCGCGCTCAAGGTATAGTTCGCCCTTGATTGTCGGTTTCTGGAGCAGACATTGCCCCATCTCTCGGCGTATGCAGTAGTCGGTAATCATCACTCTGCAACCTTGTGTGCTTGCTTTCAGGTCGATGCCCTCGGCAATAACCGTAGCCCCGTGGTCGGCGTAGAATTGATGGGAGAGGTGGTTGGTTACATTCTCCTGCTCGGTGAGGATGGTGCTGTGGAACTTAGCCTTGTTATTCTCCATAAATGGGGGCTGCGCTTTGTGGGTGGCAATGCGTTTGAGCTCCAACTTAGCAAGAACATCTCTGCGCAGCTGCGCAAGGAGTGATGCGGGAGCAAAACGGATATTGTTTGCCAGCACTTTGTTGACGCTGAATATTGTCTGGCCACTCTTTGTCAGCTGCTGGACAATGGTCTGCATCATCTTGTCGATATTGTTAGCCACCTCCGTTTGGTAATCGGCTGTAACCGTCGCGCTTATATCTTGACTGTCAGTAGCCGTTATACTTATGCTCTGCTCAGCGAAGGTAACCTCTAAGGTAGCCTCTATGGACCTACGAATGCGGCTTCGTTCAACCGACTGAAGGAACAATCTGTCAAAGTTGCGATATATTATCGCACCCTCTTTTATACCATCTATACGATTGGGAGTTATCCATGCCCCCTCAATTTTGTTGATGTTTGTACCAACAGCCTCGCCGTTGGATATAAAGCATATACCGTCGCCTGTGGCCAATGTGGCACTATGTGAGAGTGTAAAACGGCTGCCAGCAACCTTTGTCACCTTGCCAATCTTCTCGCCCATAGCCTTTGGTGTATCAAACGAGGCTACACCCGCGCGCTTGCCGTCAAATAGATATACTCCGCCACCGCGAGTGAAACTTTTTGCAGGGTTAGGCTCAAACTCTATGGTCGAATTACCAACCGAGGCTCTCTGGCAATCGGTGCGCTGGGTAATATGATGGTCTAAGATGCGGCGATAGTGGCTGACAATGTTGCGCAAGTAGGTTCGGTCTTTGAGCCTGCCCTCAATCTTGAATGAGTTTACCCCCGCGTCGAGCATTGCCCCGATACGCTCTGTAAGATCGAGGTCCTGAACCGAGAGCAGGTGCTTTCCCTTGATATATATCGTTCCGTTGCCGTCAGTCAGGTCGTATGGCAGACGGCAGGGTTGCGAGCACTCGCCACGATTGCCACTGCGCTCACTTGTCGAGCGCGAAAGATAACATCTACCGCTGTGGCATACACATATTGCACCGTGAATGAAGGCCTCCAACTCTATGTTGGTCTTTTGACCAATCTCCTTAATCTGCTCTAATGATAGGTTGCGCTCAAGTATGGCGCGCGCAAATCCGACCTGTTCAAAGAAGGCAACTTGCTCTGCTGTCGAGCAGGCCGTCTGCGTTGAGGCGTGCAGAGGCGCTTTAAGCCCCATACGGCAATAAGCCATATCCTGCACTATGAGCGCATCAACCCCCGCAGCAACAACAGCCTCGGCTTGACTCTTGGCCTGTTCTAACTCGTCGTCAAAGAGCAGGGTGTTGAGCGTAACATAGACCTTGACGCCATATTTATGGGCATACTCTACCGCTCGGGCAATATCCTCGACCGAGTTTGTGGCGGCATATCGTGCGCCAAATCGCCCTGCACCAATATATATCGCATCGGCTCCGCAATCGACAGCATCGACAGCAGAGAGGTAGTCGCGGGCGGGCGCTAATAGCTCAATATTTCGTTTTAGTGCGCTCATTTGCCACAAAGTTACTAAATTCTTGCGTGTATGTGGCATAATCAGACAAATTTTTGTTAATTTTGCAAATTGTTAGAATTGGAATCTTAAAAACCGAATAATATGCTTACATTACAACAATTGCGTGGCGATAAAGATGCAGCTATTGCAAAGCTCGCTAAGAAGGGTGTTGATGCAGCACCTATTATCGCAAAAATTGAGGAGGCGGATGACCGCCGTAAGGCTCTGCAAGCAGAACTTGATGCTTGCCTTGCTCAGCAGAATAAGGCCGCTAAGGAGATTGGTGCCCTTATGGGCCAGGGTCGTAAGGAGGAGGCAGAGCAGCGTAAGGCTGAGGTTGCCGCTCTGAAGGCTCGCTCTGTAGAACTCGCTGCCGACCACGAGAAGGCTACCGCCGAGCTTAACGCTCAGATTGTCCTTCTGCCAAACTTCCCTGCAGATATCGTTCCTGAGGGTCGTACTGCTGAGGATAACCTTGTGGTTAAAATCGACGAGAACTACTCGCAGCTGCCTGAGAACCCACTCCCACACTGGGAACTTGCTCGTAAGTACGACATTATCGACTTCGACCTGGGTGTAAAACTTACAGGCGCAGGCTTCCCTGTATATAAGGGTAAGGGCGCTCGCCTTCAGCGTGCCCTTATCAACTACTTCCTCGACTATAATACCGCTGCAGGCTACCGCGAGATTGAGCCACCGGTAATGGTCAATGAGGCTTCTGGCTTCGGTACAGGCCAGCTCCCTGATAAGGAGGGTCAGATGTACCACGCTACTGCCGACAACTTCTACCTCGTTCCTACTGCCGAGGTACCGGTAACCAATATCTACCGCGATGTTATCCTCGATAAGAAGGAGTTCCCTGTAAAACTTACAGCTTATACCCCTTGCTTCCGTCGTGAGGCAGGCTCGTATGGTAAGGATGTGCGTGGCCTTAACCGACTCCACCAGTTTGATAAGGTCGAGATCGTGCAGCTCGCTCTGCCTGAGAACTCTTATGAGGCACTCGATGGTATGGTTGCCCATGTTGAGGGCCTTGTTAAGTCGCTCGGCTTGCCATATCGTATCCTCCGCCTCTGCGGTGGCGATATGTCGTTTACCTCGGCGCTCACTTATGACTTTGAGGTTTACTCTGAGGCTCAGCAGCGCTGGCTTGAGGTTTCGTCTGTATCAAACTTCGAGTCTTTCCAGGCTAACCGCCTAAAGCTCCGCTATAAGGACGAGAATAAGAAGACCCAACTCGCCCATACCCTTAACGGCTCTTCTCTGGCTCTGCCACGCATCGTAGCAGCCCTGCTCGAGAATAACCAGACCGAGGAGGGTATTCGTATTCCGGAGGTGTTGGTGCCTTATACTGGGTTTGATTACATCAAGTAATTTTGTTGTGAAAAGGTAGCATTAGCTTCCGCTAACTCTAAAACCAGCAAAGGGTCGTACGCCAAGTACTACCCTTCGCTGTTTTTATAGCCGAGC
>JAFNYE010000098.1 GCA_017383345.1 Alistipes sp.
AATTTCGTCGGTTGAGGCATTGTTGGCGTATATATTGCGACGGATGCGCCCCTTTTCGCCTCTAAGTTCGACCTCGTATGATGACTCAATGCCCTGCTCGCCGATATAGTCGCCCTGAGCGTAGTATTCGTCATGGTTGTGTCGGTCGAGGAAGTTCTGCGTAACCTCACTCAAGCTACCCAAAAGGTTGCCGCCGATATTTCGCGGATATTGGCGCACGGTACGCGGAACGGTATAGAAGCCGGGTATGTTCCACTCGTCCATCTTGAGCTTTGCCTCTGCTGACAAATATTTAACCACGGGCGATGCGGTGCGTCGGCGTTGTCTGGCCTTGTTAAAACTATTTTCAAGGCGCTTTTTTGACTCGCCTGTAATAGCCATAAGTCGAGCGGTATCAATACCCTCACGCGGAGCCTCTCGAGGGATAACCATAAGGTCATAGCAGGTGAGGTTCTGTATCAGATACTCTCCATTGCGGTCAAAAACCTCGCCTCGTGGAGGGTAGGTAATAATGTATCGGATAATGTTGTTCTCGGCCTTATCTAAGAAATCAGCCCTCTCGAATATTTGCAGAAAGCCCGCATAGGCGGCAAATCCTGCAAAGACCACAATCACGATGATGCGTAGCGTGTTGTGGCGCCACTTGTCATTGCGGGGATTGGTGTTCATCGGCGGGTCAGTTTAGGGGTGAAGATGATTATGAATAGATAGACCAAGGCAGTTGAGGCAAGTGTGCTGCATAGAAATCTTAGCGCTATAAAGCCGAAGTTGGCAAGGGTAAGATGCTCAAATCCGAAGAAAATAAGGTTGTGCAACACCACCATAGCGATAACATAGTTGTTGAAGCGGGTCAGACGCATAGGTGAGGGGGTGTCGCCATCGCCATCAACATCGGTATATGAGGCTGTAAGGCTCAAAATAGGGCGGCGGAAGTATGCTACAGGTAGCGTCGCTATAACATTCAGACCCATTGTACCCATACTAAGATCCATAAGGCCGCCGATAAGAATGGCCGCAATCATCATCTTGAGCGATGAGGTGCCTAATGGCATCATAATGATGCACACGATATATACCAATGGCGCAAAGTAGGTACTGAAGGTTAGATTGTTAAATAGTAGCACCTGCGATGCCAACACTATGGTAAAAAAGAGTATATATTGCTTTAAGTGTTTCATTGGGAGGCAGTTTATTCGTTGTTATCCTCTGCGTTAATTACCGGTATCGGCTCGCGCTTGAGTCGCTTAACCTGTTCGATGTTGTGACCATCGACCAAGATTACATTGTCCAATCTCGACATATCAGCCGCCAAGCGAACTGTGCAGGTGTACATTGTCTGGTCGTCGGTGAGCTCGGCGCTCTCTACGCTGCCCAATATAGTGCCGTCAGGAAAGTACTCCGAGAAGTCAATAGCCTCGACCATATCTCCCGTCTCTATTTGTGCATACTTTGGCACATTGGTAAATAGGGCGATTTGTGAGTCGCCACCAGGCCAATAGAAAAGACCCATACTTTTGTCGACCGAGAGTCGGGCACTAACCTTAACCGATGTGTTGAGTAGCGATGCTGCTACAGAGAAATTTTCGGTACAGTTTGTGATACTGCCTACAGCGTAGCCCTGAGCTGTGAGTACTGACATACCTATACGAACGCCGTCGTTGAGGCCCTTGTTGATGATGATGTAGTTCTGCAAGTGGTTTATAGAGTTGCTTACAACCTTGCAAGCGATATATTGGTCGTTATCCAACTCTAACTCAACCTCTACATTATCGGGTACCATCTGCTTGTATGCGTTCAGACGACTCTCCAACTCGGCTATACGCTCCGTCAGGGCGATATTGTCGCGACGAAGCGATAGATAGCTGCGCATTGAGCCGAATAGTCTGTCGCCCCAGCCGGCAATATAGTGCGAGGCGGCAAGGGTGCGGGCCTGCGAATATGGCGAGGAGTCTGCGTAAAGGCATATAGCACCTATCTCAATGAGCACGAAGAGAATGGGCACATAGGTCTTTTTGAGGAAATATATCAGTTTGTGCATAATAGCTCGGACAAAATAGGCTGTCCAAAAAAGTCAGACAGCCCGTTGTAAATTTATCGTTTTACTAAGCAACTGTTTTGAATTATGCGCGAATAAGGAATGAGTAACGGTCCATATTCTTCAGGGCGATATTTGTACCTCGCACTACTGCACGCAATGGGTCCTCAGCTATGTGGAACTGCAAGCCGGTCTTGTCAGAAAGACGCTTTGCAAGACCCTTGATAAGGGCACCACCGCCAGCCAAATATACGCCGTTCTTAACCACATCGGTATAGAGCTCGGCAGGCATATCGGTAAGTACCGCCATAAGCGCCTGATCCAACTTTGAGAGTGAGTCCTCAAGAGCGTATGCAATCTCGCTGTAGTTGAGGGTTACGGTCTGTGGCAACGATGTCAGCACGCTTGGACCGCTGATAGACAAATCCTCTGGCACCTCATCCGGCTCTAACTCAGGGAGCGCTGCACCAATCTTACACTTGATAAGCTCGGCTGTGCGCTCGCCAATGCGGATGTTGTGCTGCTGGCGAACATAGTTCTTGATGTCCGAGGTGAATACATCGCCTGCGATGTTGATTGACTTGTAGCATACAATACCGCCCAACGAGATACAGGCAATCTCCGATGTGCCGCCACCGATGTCGATAATCATATTGCCCTCTGGTGCGATAACATCAAGACCTGCACCCAAAGCAGCTGCCATTGGCTCCAAAATCATAGCCACCTCGCGACCACCTGCGTGCTCGGCAGACTCGCGTACGGCACGAATTTCAACATTGGTTGAACCTGAAGGGATGCAGATAACCATCTTGAGCGATGGAGAGAAGAGTGAGCCGGTTGTCTTGATGCGGCTAATCATACCCTTGAGCATAAGCTCGGTAGCGTCAAAGTCGGCGATAACACCATTCTGCAAAGGGCGGATGGTGTGCAAGTGATCAGGACACTTGCCGATGTAGCGGGCTGCGTCGTGACCATAAGCCTTCAACTTGCCCTGGCGGTCAACAGCGATAACCGAAGGCTCCTCTACTACAACCTCGTCGTTGTAAACAATAAGAGTGTTGGCTGTACCCAAGTCAATAGCCAACTCGTGTGTTAAAGAAAAGAATCCCATTGTACTATAATTTTTTTAATTTTGTCATTTCAAAGCTGCCCAAATCCCCCTTTTAGGGGCTATGCAGCCATTCAACTACAAAGATACGGAATATACACAAATCTTACGCAAATTTTTTAGACTTTTTTTATCAAAAAATTTTACTTATCTTTGGTGGAAATTTGATATCACTTATACAAACTTATAATTCATATTGATTTTATGGAACTTATCAAGCTTGATACCCGCAAGGCTGGTATCGAAATTACAGAAGAGTTGAAGCGTGAGGCTATCGCTGCAAACGAGCTTCTTCACGCTGGTGAGGGTAAGGGTAGCGACTTTTTGGGTTGGATTACCCTGCCGTCAGAGATTGATCAGGCTCACCTTGATGCTATCAATGCACAGGCTGCAAAACTTCGCGCTGTAGCCGATGTTGTTATCTGCATCGGTATTGGTGGCTCTTATCTGGGCGCTAAGGCTGTTATCGACGCGCTCTCTAACTCCTTCGAGCTCCTTCACAAGACTCACAAGAACCCTATCGTTCTCTTTGCCGGTCAGAATATCTCTGAGGACTATATGGGTGAGATGATGGAGGCCCTCAAGGACTACTCTATTGCAACTATCGTGGCTTCAAAGTCAGGTACTACTACCGAGCCGGCTATCGCTTTCCGTATCGTTAAGGAGGAGATTGAGCGTCGCTATGGTAAGGAGGATGCTAAGAACCGTATCGTTGCCGTTACCGACAAGGCTCGTGGCGCTCTTAAGACCCTTGCAACTCAGGAGGGCTATCCTACTTTCGTTATTCCTGACAATGTGGGTGGTCGTTTCTCTGTTCTCTCTCCTGTAGGTCTGCTCCCATTGGCAGCAGGTGGTGTAAATATCGCCGAGCTTGTTGAGGGCGCTAAGGCTGTTGAGTTGGCTACTAAGGCAGGTACAACTTATGAGCAGAATATCTCTGCTCAGTATGCTGCTGTTCGTAACGCCCTCTATCGCGCAGGCAAGAAGATCGAAATCCTCGGCTCTTATGAGCCTAAGCTCGTGAATATCAACGAGTGGTGGAAGCAGCTCTATGGCGAGAGCGAGGGTAAGGATGGCAAGGGTATCTATCCTGCTTCAGTAACCCTTACTGCCGATCTTCACTCTATGGGTCAGTATATTCAGGACGGCGAGCGTACCCTCTTTGAGACCATTATCTCTGTTGGCGCTCCTAAGTATGATGTACGCGTTTGCAGCGATGAGGCTAACCTTGACGGTCTTAACTACCTCGCAGGTCGCCGCTTGAGCGATATCAACCTTATGGCAGAGCTCGGCGTACAACTCGCTCATATCGATGGCGGTGTGCCTAATCTCCGCGTTGAGATCCCTCAGATTAACGAGCGCACTATCGGTGCTTTGCTCTACTTCTTCGAGAAGGCGTGCGGTATTAGCGGCTATATGCTCGGCGTTAACCCATTTGACCAACCAGGTGTTGAGGCTTACAAGAAGAATATGTTTGCTTTGCTTGAGAAGCCTGGTTATGAGGAGCAGGGTGCGGAGTTGAAGGCTCGCCTCTAATTTGCCGTGAAAAGGCAGCATTTGTCGTGAAAAGCACGCATTTGCGTCACATCCCTTAAAAACTATCGGCGGCTGTACTATCTGGTACTATCCGCCGATACTTTTTTGCACGATGCAACGCAACTACGCACTTTTGACAACAAATATTTTAGCGTGATAGCGGCGTATTTCCTGCCGCTACCCCTAATACCAGCAAAGGGTTGTACATCAAGTACTACCCTTCGTTGTTTTTATAGCCGAGTGTTGGCTCATCTGCGATG
>JAFNYE010000099.1 GCA_017383345.1 Alistipes sp.
AAGAGCATTGGCAAATGTACTTTTGCCAGTTCCATTCTCTTTGCTTGCTAAACATAAGACTGGGAGTATTTGAGTTGGATACCTATATAGTATTGTTAAATAATCCCACAGCAAATCTCTTTGCTCTCCTCCAATATGGTCGATAAGTATATCCCACGATGGATGCACACCTTGTTCGGGTTGAAACATCAGAGGATGATATTTGTTGTAAAGACCATTTCCGCCATTCGGTACAACTTGCTGGTAGTTGGTATGGCTTGGGATGTTCACAAAACCATCATAGTATGGAGTATTTTCTACGAAACGATTGCCATATCGCTCGGCTATCGCCTTGCGTGTTCGCTTGCGTATCTCTATGCGTTGCATCCCATCGTTTTTTACAAATGGAACTCTTTCATACACATCATTTTCCACCCGAAAAATTTTGTAAATTCCTCCCTTTTCACTATCTTTGTATGTGTTAGAGATAACCTCGCTCATCGCCCCTTTAACATCTACCCCTATCCGCCCGATAGGGGTTTCTCTTTTCTGTTCCATCGTTACCCTCTTTTGCGGTTTTGAAATAATTGCATTGCCATCCGAGCATCCACCACGATTTTACGCCCATATTGTTTTACGGCAGGTGCAAGTACCGTGTCTTTTAACTTCTGTGCGGTTGCGTGTGATACTCCGAACATTTCCCGAATTCCAGCCAATCCATATATATATGTAGGTGTAGCTTCGGGTTTCGGTTGTTCCTCTTGCTTCGGCATTGCCGATGCGATAATCTCCTTTAACTGCCCAACCGTTAGCATTGCTATCGGAGTTTCATTTACGATTAACATACTCAATTCTTTTAAGTCATTTAACATTTAATCGCAGCTGCTTTGTATTGGATTCCGATGCAAATATAGACCGTAATATATTGATAATAAAATAATTACGCTTGGTTATTCTTGATTGCCAAGTTTTTCCAAGTTTCCACAAAAAAAGCACCCCTTTAAGGTGCTTTAATTATACTTTGTTGGATGTTTATGGTAGGCGTTCTACTATACTCTTTATTGCTTCTTCTCGTTTCGAATCGATAGGTTTTTCTAATTGTTGTCTTATAGCCTCCTCTGTTCCCTCAATCCCGAAAGCCTCCTTGAATAAATTATATATTGCTTTCGTATCTCTATCCATTGAGAGTATATAGCCCTTTCGCTCTAATGCAAATATCACAAATGCAACTCGTCTGCCTTTTTGACCTTTTAGTAATAAGTGTAATTCGTTCATTAACTGCTCTTGTTTGTTGTCATCGCACTTAATCCAGTACGCAAGCATCTCGTCAGTTGTCTTTGGTTTAGTCGTTACAATATCTCTTTGCTCTAACTTTGCAGTTAGATAGCAAATAACTATTAGATATTTAGCGAATAATTCACACTCTTTGTCAATTTCATTAAATACTCCCATTCGAGTTGCATCTCGCACCAATTCTGTTGCTATCTTATAAAAGTCCTCGATTCTATCTATATCGCATCCAATAGAAGACCAACATATACCGACAATTTTACACTCGGTTATAATTCTATTATGATATTCCGCTAATTTCTCTTGTAGGAATACTTTGGGTTTAGGATGGCTTTTAGATGCACCTATAATTCCTTTAGCTGTAATATGCCCCTCTCTGTATATATGCGACCCCTCCTTTATATGGTTAAGAACATACCTTTTCATTGAAAGTTTATCCACGCAAGGCGGACATATATCATTTACCTTTTTACTCATACTCTTTGCCCTCCTCTTTTAATAATGCTTTTGACCTAACACCTCTGCCAAAAAGCAAAAGAAACATAAAACACTAAACAACATTCTTTTGCCCTCCTAATTTTTGAAATAATCGTATTTTGTAATCTTGGTTGCCACATCCAACTCGTCTGCCTTTATGTACTTGCGTAGGTTTTTGATGTTGGTGTGTCCTGTAATCTTGCATATATCGTATAGATCCATTCCCGATAAATACATCAAAGTTGCACCAGTTCTGCGAGCCGTGTGGCTCTTAACAAGGTCGCACTTGCGGATACGGGTTGTTTCTCTCTTACCTCCCTTTGTCGAGGTTATCGGCACTTCCTCTGTTATGCCTGCCATTTCCGCTACAACCTTGATATATTGGTTTAGTTTCTGCTCCCATATATAAGGGAGTTGGTTGTTATACTTTGCGAGTAAGCCGAGCATCATTTTATTTGCGGGGATGCGAACACGCACATTCTCCTTTTGTTGGTCGATAACAATATATGTTATCTCCTCCTTGATTATCTCGTCATTCTCTCCGATGCTCTTGCGCACTTCCGTAACTATATTATCAGGCGTTAGGCGGTTGTAATCAGACACTCTCTGTGCGAGGCAACAACCAGCCAAAAACACACTCCTTGCTATCTCATAACCCTTTGCCATTTTCGACAAATCAACCTCTGCAATAGCATCCAATTCCTCTTTGGTAAGGTAGATATTATCGGCTTCTTCTGCGGTAACCCTAAACTTTTTCGCCTTGTAAGCCTCGTTAGTGGTCAGCTCATCATCTTTGGCTGCGGTCATTATTGTTTTAAGGTCTTTGATGCACTTACCAAGCGAGTTGAGGGTATAACCTTTACGAGTGAGCCACGCAGTATATAAGCGATAAAATTCCAAGTCTATATCCTCAAAGTTGAGGGATATGCCACTTGTGCGCTGGAACTCTGCAAACTGCGTCATAGATGCTTTAACCGCTTTAACCGTTCCGAACTTGTAGATAGTACCTTTGTTTGTTAGGCGTGTGCCGTTGCTTATCTCCTCGATGTATCGAGCAATATAGGCGTTGAGGCTTTCTTTCTTGGCTTCTGCGTCTTGTTTCTCTCGTTCTGCATCCTCTTTGCGCTTAATATCTGCCCAGTAGTCATCGACAACACCCTGCAACCAATCGGAGGTAAAGACCACATCCGAGCCAAGAGCATTGTATCGAGCATTAACCCACGCCTCAATCTCTCCAAGTGTGGTGTTATAACTCTTATACAAGCCACCCTCTACATCATCTTTAATATACATCTTGCGGATGGCGTTCTTCTCCATATCCCATATCTTCTTTGGGATAACAACACCGCTCAATGCGTATGCACTTACTTTCTTGGGTTTACCCTTTTCATCCTTGCCTATATAGGCGTTTAGTCGCATTTTAACCTTGATACTTGCATCTGCATCAGTCTTGGTAGTGCGAACAATGTACATTAAAGAAGCCATAACAAACAGATTTTTAATTATGTACAAAGATACGCATTTATTGCGACTATATCAAATTATTTGCACCCTAATTGCACCCTAAAAAGTATATTTTAGTAAATTATTTTAGATTAACACACTAAACAAAGATTTGTAACTAATTGATATACATTCGTAATGTAGTTTAGTGTGATTTAGTACAATTTATTGTTTGAGTTCCGCTTCAGACCTCCAATTTTGCAGAGCAGACGACTTTGAGTCGTCTGTTTTTGTTTTGTGGAGATTGCTGTGAGCAAGCTCCCCCATCTCCCCTGACAAACCAGGGTTACTCGAATCAAAATAGGGTGTAACACTCATTGGTGCTACACCCTAAAACTTAAACGGTTGATATTGCTGTCTAATGCATCATCTTGACCTACGAGGAGTATGCAGGCCACCATTAATAAAAACTTCTATTTCATAACGGCTGTTTGTCTATGTGTATTCAATTAATTCTCTCTATCGCCGACGGTCACGGTGAACGATCTACCATTAAAATTAATGGTATAGCTATTACCATCTTTAACCATATACTCAGCATCAAGCGGGATATAACCCGTAGCATCGCCATTTGTTGTGCAGATTAGATATGCCTGCTCCATCTCATAAAGGCTCTTGAAGTGGTTGCTACCCGTATTGGTTACCACCTGGGTGATGTAAGCGCCTGAGCTAAACATCTGCATCCAGCTTTTTCGTCCTTTCTTTTTTATTGTGCCTATGCCGATGAAGTGGTATTTAGGTGAGAGGATATTACCTCTATGTCCCGTAGAGTTCATCCAAGCCTCCATTGCTTCTGACGGAGTGACATTGATAGCAAGGTTTTCACCCAACATTCTACCGTTTCTAAAGTTGTAATCTATGGCCGTGAAGCAACTTGAGCCATCAAGGCGTTTGTGACCTATACTGCAGTCCTGATTGTGCTCCTCGGCACGAATATTTGCAGCATCCTGGAGTGGAGCAACAAGGAGTAACGGCTGGCGTCCATCTTTATAGCGCTCGATATTGACAATACGCAACACCTCCCATTCGTCGTCAATCACATCAAGACCAGCAGGAAGAGTGGCTCTTACTTTTGGCAGAGGCAATGAGATGCGAGGTTCGCGATGCTTGCTATCAAGTTTTAAGTCAAAGTAGAGGATAATACGGCCCTCGTCATCATAAGTTGACTCTTTTTTCGAGCAGCTTGTAAGTGTAAGTTTTGAGCCGTTGTTTATAGCAGCATTGGCCACATCTACAAGTTCCTGCTGGGTAGTACCATTGTTGACAGGATAACTATGCAGAGCTTTAGAGAGCCTGCTAAAGTCGTTATCAATAGCCTCGTCTGTTCTATCGCCCGCTATAGGCAACGACTTGTGGGCGTGGAAATAATCCTTACTACGACCGAGTGTGAATATTATATTTCCATCTATACTTCCCATAACAGATGCCGTAGGGGCTGTATAACGATAATTTGTATCCCACGAAGCCTTTGTGCCATTGACTGCCGCCGCATTTACCACATCGAGTATATCATTGCCCGTGGTTTTAGCACTCACGATATAGCTTTTCAGCGCGCTCTTCATAAGGTCCATATCGGCATTCAACTTTGCAGCCTCAGGAGATTTATTGAGGGCAGGCAGCACAACCGAGAAGTTGTAACGCTCAAGGGTTACATTTTGGTAGGTGATACCGATTGAGGTAGAAATGTTGCCATCAGTAGTCTCAGTGGGCATTTTTCGGGTATATGTATAGCTTCCGCCCGCACTCCAAACCTCTGCGCCTGGCAGTTGACTCTTGATATATTTTATCAGAACTTTGTCATTGTCTGCATTTGTGGCTGTATAGGCCGCAGCAATCTCTTTAAGCTTTGTTTTGAGTTTATATTTTGGGTCGTTAGGGTTTGGACCGCCGAGCTCTTTCCAGGTATATTTTACATTAGCCTTCTTAGACTCAACGGAGGAGGTTCTTGCCTTGCGACCGTTGACAGTAGCATTGATAGTCTGGGTGGTAGAAAAGAGGTTTGACGAGGTCGATTTTATTCTCAACTTGACGGTCATAGTATAGTTGTTTCCCTGAATAAATCGGCCATTATTATCAAACTCGCCAGACCAAACTACATCATAGACCTCTGTGCTTGCAGTCTGCGGAACAGATGCACTATATGAGGGCTTCTGCCCAACAACAGGCTCAGGCGCAGTAATAACCACCTTGGTTACATAGGCTGCCGATACGGTTGCAGGAAAGAGTATGGATAGCAAACACGCTATAAGCAAGATATACCTTTTCATCAACGACTATTTTAACGCTCTGTACATAATTTCAACAACAAGGGCTCTTGTGCAGCTCTTATTTGGCGAGAACTTATTTTTCTCTGTTGCACCCATAATACCTTTTAGATGTGACCAAGCTACTGCTCTACCAAAATCACTCTGATGGCTCTCGATATCAAGATATTGATTTGCCTGCAAACCTTCTGGACAACCCAAATACTTCCAGAGGCTTATAACAAGTTCTGATCGTGTAACGACTGTCTGAGGCGCAAAGGTGTTGGAGTTTACCAAACCCTTCTCTTTTGCCCACAGCGCTGCATCATAATGCGCATCGGTTGACTTAACATCGGTGAACGGATTTGCACCCGACATCTTAGGGCTGCCATCAGCCTTCCACAACATTGTTATAAACTGAGCTCTTGTGTAACTCTTATTGGCAGCGAATGTAGTGCCTGAAATTAGACCCTTATCAAAAGCCCACTGAACTGCTGGGGCGTACCACATATCAACCTTGACATCGGTAAATGTTCCCACATTTGCCGCCTCAACATTGTACTTATTGCTTGGATGTGTATCCTCAGGGATAGCCACGAGCACCTTACGGCCGAGTGTTGCAGATGTTTTCCACATCGTGCCAGTAACCGAGTTTCCGTTGCTGTAGCAGTTTCTTACAAACTCTTTTCCGTAAGGGGTTATAGGGTTTGCTTTTGATACAATGGAGCTTATAGTGTACTGGCCATTACTCTCGTCAAACTCATTGCCTACGATAGCGCCCGTATTGTAGCAGTTTTCGATATGTATATCTGACACAGAGCCCTCAAAAATACCAGCTGCGCGTCTGCCGATAATCTGGCCTGAGTTGTAGCAGTTCAGAATGTAAGATGTTTTCTCGGCAGGGTAGTGCTGAATGCCACCAATTGCGCGAGTGAATGCAAATGCGCAGATACCAGCAGTGCGGGTTGAGACGTGTTGCTGTATAAGGTCGGGCAAATCCAGTGGTAGAGTTATGTTGCCGCTATTGTAACATTCGTGGATATGTGTCTCGCCCATTGCACTGATTATACCAGAGCCATATAGCTCGTATTTGCAGTTTTGAACATTTATGGTTATGTCCGAATCGTTAAAGCACTTTTCAATATGCATAAACTCAAGTGGTGCTCTACACTTGGAGTCCGCGTGGAACGATCCACCTCCAAAAGAGATTAGGCCACCTGCGTGTATATGGATGTTTGGTGCATTTGATGGTAAATTTCCCCATTCATCTATTGGCTTGTAGGCGTCATTTCCCTTTACATTGATCTTAATACTGCCACCTTTTGAATAGCAGTTGAGAAAATCGGTACCGTTATTCATACCGCCACAAATGGCTGCAGCATAGAGGCGAAGCACACTCTTTACATCTGTATAATTGATATCAATGTTGAAGTTCACTACGCCAAGATTTTTGATCTTATAGTTTGCAGGATTGGTTGCAAGGTTTGCAAAGAGACCGTATGCACGCCAGTTTTCACCCTCGGTCAAATGCGGCGTCGGCTCATTGATTACAATCTGCATACCTGAGACAACGTGTCCGTTACCATCAAACGAGCCTAAGAATGCCTGAGCGCCTTTATCTGCTTTATCCCAGCCGCCACCCATAAAGCCGTAGGACGCAGTACCGCCAATTGGTACCCAGTTACCCCATTTAGAGAGGTCAATATCGGCAATGAGTTTATAGTGGTTTGTAGGGCCCTTACGGACAGCATTCAACTGCTCGGCTGTTTGAATGAGATAAGGATCCTCTAATGTTCCGCTACCGCCCGCAAACTCAAACGGAGAGTTGACTAAAACTGCCGGAGCACCGTCGCTGTATTTAGATCCTTGTTTGATATCCTTAAGACAGGCTTTAGGGATGTATCTCTTGCCAGAAATAAGACACCATTCGCCAATAAGTCCCGGAATATCATCCGAAAGGTCCTCGTCAAGAATGTCAACGGATAGAATTTTGATGTTGCTACCATATTGGGTTTTCTTTCCATCTTTGACAAGTGAGCCATCCATACAACGCAACTCCTCTGTTGTAGGGTATGCATAATAGGTGCGCTTGTACTTATTTGCAAAGTTTTCAACATGCTGTGTGACAGCGCCGTGGAGTCTTGACTGCCAGTAGTCCCAAAGGGGTGCGTGGAGTTGAGCCGTAGCAACTGGAGTCATGTGCTGCTGGCTTATTCTACTCTTGTACTCCTTCATCGCGTCAGTAATTCTGACATCGTAGCCCATATCGCCCGTAAAGGCGGTAAGGTAAACCTTAACCGTTCTGTTATCTACAACCTTAAATTTTGTCGTATTTTCTGCTGTGATAGTGGAGTTGCTCAGCTTGAGCGATTTGTTGAAATAGTAGCCCGATTTTGCCTTGAAAATTGCAACAGCAGTAGTATACATAAATGGCTTTACGCCGTCTGGGTGCTGATACTCAACGTCAAAAAGAAAATAGTTTTCATTAAGCGCAGAAGGGTCATCCATATACTTGTAGTAAGGCTTGCCATCCTTGACAACCAAAAGCCAAGTTCTCATATTGGTAATAAGAACATCCGTTGGACTTACCGTTGTCTTAGCGGTAGACTCTTGCTGCGGCTGTACAGATTTGACCTCTTGCTGTGCCAGCTCCTGTTGCTCCTGCTGCTTTTGTGCCTGCTTTTGTTCTCTTTGCTGCTCGAGTTTCTGACCACCCTCTCTAACGCCATCCTTAATGCCATCCTTGAGGTCGCGAATACCCTTATTGACCGCTTTATTAACCTCCTTCTTTACAGCTTGCTCAAGACTGCGACCAAGATTTTTAAGGAGACTTTGTGCAGAGATATCGAATGTCCCGACCATAAGAGCCACTGACAACAATACAAGAATAGATTTCCTCATAACTTTTATTTGGTTAAGTTTTTATATTTATTCCGATTAATGTGTTCAAAGTGAACAATATACACAAGCAAAATTACAAATACCCACCAAAATTTCCAAATATATAGCACAAAAAAGACCTAAACAGCACTTCAAACCTTTGAGTATATGCTCCAAAAATCAGATATTTATTGGGGATATACCGCAACTTTGTCAAAAATTTCGTATCTTTGGGTAATATTTCAATTAACGAAGCATCTACTGAGGTAGTGTTGTTGATAAAATTTGAGATATTTACACCAGACGATT
>JAFNYE010000100.1 GCA_017383345.1 Alistipes sp.
GAGGCTACTATTCTCGACCAGGAGGATGACCTTACTTTAGCTATGGCTGAGGATGTAGAGAGCTTGACCGATATTGAGCAGAGTGTATTGCGCAAGGCTCGCTTCAGCAAGGGCGAGGTGCTTAAAAAGCGTGGAGAGGAGACTGAAGCTCTTGAGATATTCCGCGGTTTGAGTGAGCATAAGTCCGATGAGGTTGGCGCGCATAGTTCATACTATGTAATCCTTGACCACTTTAATAAGGGCGAACACGATAAGGCAGAACAGTTGGTTTACGCTCTTGCTGATAGCAAAACAGGCCATAGCTACTATTTAGGCCGAGCGTTTATTATTCTGGGCGATATTTATGCGGCTAAAGGGGATACATTCCAAGCACGCGCAACATATCAGAGTATCATCGACGGCTACTCTCCTGCTGATGATGGCGTGGTGGCAGAGGCGCAACAGAAAATTCAAAAACTTTAGAACATTTGAGTAATGAGAAAGTTACTAATTACAATATCGGCAATGCTGCTCTGCCTAAGCGCAGTAGGTCAGGTCACACGCGAGGTGGAGGTTACCAAACAATATGCACCAAAGTTGCCTCCTGCTCAAAAACTCGATATTCCGACCAATAGGGTAGATACCGTTGCAATCCGCCCCGAGATAGATTATACGATACATCCAAAATCGTTTGCTTCGGAGCTTACAACCGATAAGTTCCGACCGGCTTCGGTTACATATTGGCAGTATCGCAAAAACTACCCACTCTTTTTGAGGGCGGGTATCGGCTATCCGCTTGTAACTGAGATTGATGCGTATGCTTCGGCTCATCGCGCAGATGTGGGATATATTGGTGCTTATTTCAACCATCGCGGCAACTTTACCGATATCGAGGTAACCAATCCGTTGTTGGACAAGAGTTATAAAAACAACTCGCAGCAGATGACCAATATTGTTGGAGTAAATGGTGGTAAGTATATAGGAAAATATACTTTAGATGGCGATATCTACTACCACTCAGACGGTTTTCACCGATACGCTTTGCCTGAGGTCGTTGAAGATAAAGAGAGTGAGATAAACTTTGAAAATGCTGCAATCTCGCTTCATTTCGGTGACGCTTTTGCCGATTTGAGCCACCTAAACTTCTCGTTATATGGTTCTGCCGATTTTTATAACGATAAGTCGCCGCAGTTGCTTGCTCAGGGCGAGGATAGCCGTAAACTTCAGCAGGTTAGTGCTACAGCAGGCGCTAAGTTGGCTCGTAAACTCTTCAACTGTGCCGATTTTACTCTCGGGTTTGATTATGAGGGTCACTACGGGTTAAAGTACCTGAGTGCCTACCAAAACTCCGTTCTTTCGGCGTGGCTCGGTGCAGAGTTTGAAGTTAAGCAGGTCTTTGATGTTAAGGTAGGGGTTAAGTATAGTTACGACCGTCTGCAAACCGACGAGGGTAATATCAAACATCACTTCCTGCCATATCTCTATTTGGGTTATAACTTGAAGAATAACGGTACATTTGTTCCATACTTTGAATTGGATAGTAAGTTGGTCAACAATTCGTTCCAAAGTATGCAACGAGTAAATCCTTATGTGGTTATACCTATGAGCGGATATAGTATTGCTCCAAATAGTGCTTATTATAATATGCGATTTGGAATTTCGGGTTGCACTTTGAACAGTAAGTTCGCTTATCGCCTCTATGCCGGAGCATCGTTTATAACCAACTCCCTCTATTGGTATGCTGTTGATAACGCCTATTTTGAGGCTCTTTCGGCGCGTGAAAATGTATGGTCAATATGCGGCTCGTTGGAGTATAAGCCTATTAGCGCTCTGCTTATTCGAGCAGAGGCTTGTGGTATGATTTACAGCAACTTCCCTGGTAATATACATATAGCCAAACCAAAATATACAGCAGAGCTTTCGGCTCGATATAAGCATCGCAAGTTTGCCGTTGGTGCGTCGGCAAAGCTCGTTGGTGCTGTTGATTGGAGTGTAGCCTATACAACGGCAGAGGGACGAGAGTTTAGTACGATTAATTATCCTGCCTATGTGGATGTCAATCTCTGCGCCGATTGGTATGTGTCAAAGCAGTGGACACTCTTCCTTGAGGGTCGCAACTTGGCAAATGCTACAATCCATCCGTGGGCGTTTTATCGTCAATATCATATAGGAGCGCTGTTTGGCTTTAAGGTACAGTTTTAATGGATAAGGAAAGAGTATATACACTTCCGTTTATTTGGAGTGGTGCGGTGTGGATAATCACTTCGCTCTATTTTGTCTTTAGTGTGGCACTTGTTGCTCGGCTTGTCTATGTTGCTTGCACCGCATCTGTGGTCACAGGCGTTGTCGGTCTGGTCATCGCACTGCCTATCCTTGCTGCTATATTAATCTATTGCGAGGGCTATGCTCCTCAGCGATTGGAAGTATCAGAGCAGGAAATTACTGTTTTGTGCCGATTTGAGAGTGTAACCATTCTCCGCTCCACGATTTTGAGTATTGAGCCCCTATCTAAAAAAGATATGTCGTGGACAATAAATATGGGTGGCTGTGGAGGGCTGTTCGGATACTTCGGTTCGTTTTCAAATAGACACATAGGTCAGTTTACTATGTATGCTACACAAAAACAAAACCTCTATCTCATAAAACAGGTTGGTGGCGAAAGCGTGGTTATTAGTTGCTCTGAGCCACAATATTTGATACCCGAAATTAAAAAATAGATATTATTCGGTAATAATAACCCTTAATTGGTAAAATTTTGGGGCTAAAGCTATTGCCTTTTGTGAAAGTTTTATAACTTTGCCACATAAACTAAAAAATGATGAAATCGTTTTCAACCGTTGTAGAATTACGCGAAGCTTTGCTTCCGTTGAGAGATAAGACTATAGGCTTTGTGCCAACTATGGGCGCATTGCATCAGGGGCATATTTCGCTTGTTGAGCGCGCACGCAAAGAGTGTGATACCGTTGTGGTTAGTGTCTTTGTAAATCCTACCCAATTTAACGACAAGAATGATTTGAAGAACTATCCACGCACTCCTGAGGCTGATGCAGCGATGCTTGAGGCTGCAGGTGTGGATTTTGTTCTCTTCCCAAGTGTAGAGGAGATATACCCTGAGCCTGACACCAGAGTCTTTGACTTTGGTCTTGTTGATAAGGTTATGGAGGGCGCTACTCGTCCTGGTCACTTTAATGGTGTGGCTCAGGTGGTTAGTCGCCTTTTTGCTATTGTTGAGCCTACAAAGGCTTACTTTGGTGAGAAGGATTTCCAGCAGATAGCTGTTATTCGCGCTATGGTGGCTCAGTTGGGGCTTACCCTTGAGATTGTCGATTGTCCTATTATCCGCGATGTTGACGGCTTGGCTCGCTCTTCACGAAATACGCTTCTTACCCCTGAGCATCGTGCTGCCGCTCCTCATATCTACGAGGTACTCAGTGCAGCAACTCAAAAACTTGACTCTATGACTCCGCAACAGCTTACCGAGTGGGTAATTTCAGAGGTTGAAAATAACCCTCTGCTCAAGGTTATCTATTTCCAGGCTGTTGATGCTCTGTCATTGCAGCAGGTTGAGAATTGGAGCGATAGTGAGCGTATTCAGGGTTGTATTGCTGTGCAGGCTGGTCAAATCCGATTGATTGATAATATCAAACTTAAGTAAAAATTAAAAATAACAATATACAAATGGTTATTGAGGTTCTCAAATCAAAGATACACCGAGTAACAGTAACTCAGGCCAATGTTGATTATGTAGGCAGTATTACAATCGACAGCGCCCTTATGGAGGCAGCCAATATTATTTGCGGCGAGAAGGTGCAGGTTGTAAATGTGACCAATGGCGAGCGTCTTGAAACCTATGCAATCCCGGGTCAGGCCGGTAGTGGCGTAATATGCCTAAATGGGGCAGCTGCTCATAAAGCATCAGTAGGCGATGTGATTATCATTATATCATACGCCTCTATGGACTTTGAGGAGGCTAAGAGCTTTAAGCCGTGGGTTATTTTCCCCGAAACGCTTACTAATAAACTCATTAAATAATGGATATTCTGCTCGCACTACTCGCAATACTCTTTGTTTTGGTGGGTATTGTGGGATGCATCGTTCCCGTACTTCCGGGTGTGGCACTTGCCTTTATAGGCTATTTGTGTTGCTTCTTCTGCTCTTTTTCGGATATTTCAACGACAGCTGTGTGGGTATATCTCGCTCTGACTGTTGTCGTTTCGATAGCAGACTTTATCCTTCCCGCATATCTCACAAAAATATCGGGTGGAAGTAAGGCAGGAGAGCGTGGCGCAGTTGCGGGACTTATTGGCGGAATGCTTGTGGGTGGCCTTTTGGGTGCCATTTTGGGACCTTTCTTGGGTGCTGTAGCGGGTGAGTTGATAAACGACCCATCAGACCATAAGCGCGCCTTCAAATCGGGTTTAGGCTCGTTTATTTCGTTTCTTCTTGGCTCAGGAATGAAGCTGATACTTAGTTTCGCAATGCTTATTGCAGTCTTTGGCGATATATTTCCTGTGCTGTGGAATTGGTTTGTAAATCTATTCTAAATTTCAAAAAATATGAGACATCTAAAATTGATTTTGATGGCAGTAGCTATTTTTGCGCTGTCATCTTGTTCGGATTATAAATACGAGAAGGTCTCGAACGATCCGCTTGGTACTCGTATCTATACACTCGAAAACGGACTTAAGGTCTATCTCTCGGTAAATAAGGAGCAACCTCGTATTCAAACCATCATCTCGGTGCGCGTGGGTGCAAAGAATGACCCGGCTGAAACAACAGGTCTTGCTCACTATTTTGAGCATCTTATGTTTAAGGGTACCGATAAGTTTGGTACAAGCGACTATGAGGCAGAGAAGCCGTTGCTCGACCAAATTGAGGCTTTGTTTGAGCAGTATCGCGTAACAACAGACCCACAGCAGCGTAAGGATATTTATGCGCAGATTGACCAACTCTCCCAGCAGGCGTCAAAGTACTCTATCCCTAACGAGTACGATAAACTAATCCAGAGCATTGGCGGTGATGGTTGTAATGCCTGGACCTCGTATGATGAGACAAGCTATATGTCGGAAATCCCATCAAATCAGGTTGAAAATTGGGCTAAGATTGAGTCTGAGCGCTTCAAAAATGCTGTTATTCGCGGTTTCCATACTGAGCTTGAAACAGTATATGAGGAGTATAATATGAGCCTTACTCGCGATAATAATAAGGTTATAGATAAGTTTTTGGCTCTTATGATGCCTAATCACCCTTATGGACAACACTCGGTTTTGGGTAAGCAGGAGCATCTTAAAAATCCATCAATTACCAATATTAAGAATTATTACAACACTTACTATGTGCCAAACAATATGGCGGTATGTCTTTCGGGCGATTTTAATCCGGATGAGGTTATCAAGATTATTGATAACTACTTTGGCGATATGACACCAAACCAGTCGCTTCCGGATGGCATTGAGGGCGAGATTACCCCTGTAACCGAGCCTCGTAAGTCAGAGGTGTGGGGTCTTGAGGGCGAAACTCTCTTTGCAGGCTGGCTCACAGGTGCTGCCAATAGTGAGGATGCACTTATGCTCGAGATTGTTTCATCGGTTTTGAGCAATGGTAATTGCGGTTTGATTGATATCAACCTTACTCAACAGCAGAAGGTGCTTTATGGCTCTGCCTCGGCTGACCAACTCTCCGATGCGGGCTTTATGATGCTTTTCGGTATGCCTAAGCAAGGC
>JAFNYE010000101.1 GCA_017383345.1 Alistipes sp.
ATTCCCAGGACCTGGGCTTGGAGTTCGTTGTTTAGGAGCAATTACTCGCGACCGTTTGGAAGCACTTCGCGAATCGGATGCCATTCTCCGTGAAGAGTTTGCCATTGCAGGTCTCGACAAAACTGTATGGCAATACTTCACCGTTGTACCAGATTTCAAGAGCGTAGGTGTTCGCAACAATGCTCGCTCATACGAGTACCCTGTAATTATCCGCGCCGTAAATACTATTGACGCAATGACAGCAACTATCGAGCGCGTTGACTGGGATATCCTTTGCCGTATTACTGACCGTATTTTGGCAGAGGTTCCAAATGTAAACCGCGTATGCTACGATATGTCGCCAAAACCAAATGCGACTATTGAGTGGGAGTAGAGCAACTGCGCTGAGAACAACCTCAAAGCAATAGTTATTAAACGATAGAATAACTAAGAGCCGATTATGTCGGCTCTTTTCTGCTATAATAAACGATGAAAATTGCACTTGTACAGAGCGATATACAATGGTGTAATCCACAAGCTAATATCGAGCATTTCGACACTCTGATTGCCGGCGCAGAGCCTGCCGACCTTTACATACTTCCCGAAATGTGGAGCACCGGCTTTGTTATTGAGGCACAAAAGGTTGCGCAGGCAGAGGAGGAGTGCGAGGCGTTGCAATGGATGATTGCAACAGCTGCATCACGAGATTGTGCATTGAGTGGTTCGCTGGTTATCACAGAGGGTGGAAAATACTACAATCGCCACTATTTTATTACTCCTCAAGGCATAGCGGCGCGCTATGACAAACGACACCTCTTTCGCATTGGCGGGGAGACAAAGCGTTTTACCGCCGGAAGTGAGCGTGTAATTGTGGAGTGGCAAAGAGTTAAGTTTCTATTACAGACCTGCTATGACCTGCGCTTCCCCGTCTTTGCGCGTAACGGCATAAATGAGAGCGGATACGACTATGATGCAATAATCTACATCGCCTCATTTCCAACCCCGCGTATGGAGGCGTGGCGCACACTCTCCGCTGCAAGGGCTATAGAGAACGAGTGTTTTGTTGCGTCGGTTAATCGCACGGGCAAGGATATATATTGCCAATATAGTGGTGGCTCAGTTTTATGGGATAGTTTTGGCGAAAAGATTGCCGAATGTGGAGATGCTGAGTGTGTAGTGGTTGCCGAAATAGATATGTCTGCGCTAAAGGAGCGCCGCAAGCGTTTTCCGACGCTTAGAGATGCCGATTTGTTCAATATACGATAAATTCGTATATTTGCACCAAAGTACAAATTGACACGGGATGAAGTGGAGTCGTATATTGTGGTTTATAGCAGTAGGCATTTTTGTCTATTGGGCTGCTGCGTACGACACATTTGCCAACTTTTTGGAGAGCATTTTTACCAAATTAGAACCATTGGGCGTCATTATAGACAAGTACACCAATATTGCTATAGACTATCTAAACTCCATTAACCATACGCAGGGAAACAGATTGCTCAACAGAATACTTTTGGGTTTTAGTATTCTCGCTCTAATTCTATCGGTTGTGTATCGTTTTGCTCTAAAAAATCTGGCAGCAGAGCGTCACTATACAAAAGAGCTGAACTCTCTTATTCAGGATGCTGCAATATGTGTTGTTCTCACGCTCTTTGCCCACAATAATATCCATTGGTGGTCTATATTGGCAATTCCGATGTTCAGCTTTGTGATATTGTATCCGCTGCTATTCATCCCATATTACCGATTTTTCAGATGGGTATATGCTATTCCATACGATATTTTAGCGTTTGGCTTAGGCTTTTTCACTTTCGTTATCCAGATGACGCAAGCTACACTTGGGGGCAAAATTTTGGGCGTTATCTTTGCTGCTATTGCCACTTGGTACTTTCTAACGCATCGCAAGTTTAAGTACTGCCTCAGTTGTAAAAAATATACAAATCTGGATATTATGTGCATTTACGACACAGCAGTAGAGCGCAAATGGGAGGGCGGAAAAACAAAAGTTGCAACAGGCTATGATTACACTTACAAGATTGACAGCTACGGTAACAAAACATTGATATCAAAGACCGCCACGGGCTATAAAGAGGTGATAGCCAAACATAAATCCACCACCTACTCTTTGTGTTACAAATATACCTGTCCATACTGCGGACATATTTGGCACGACAAGGGGTCAAAAACAGAACAAAATTATTAATTTTTTATAACTCAAACAATTTATCACAATGAAAAAATTTTTAACTGCTATGGGATTTGTAGCCCTTGCTCTGACATCTTGCACAGAGCAGCCAAAGGAGGCAGCTTGGATTGTTGACAAGTTTGATGACATTAAGGTTATCCGTTATGAGGTACCTGAGTTTGAGAACTTACCACTCAACGAGAAGTTGCTCATCTATTACCTTGCTGAGTCTGCAAAGTGTGGTCGCGACATTATGTTTGACCAGAACTTCAAGTACAACCTTACTATCCGTCGTGCTTTGGAGCAGATTTACACAACTTATGAGGGCGATAAGAACTGCCCTGAATTCATCGGTATGGAGAAGTACCTTAAGAAGATTTGGTTTGCAAACGGTATTCACCACCACTACTCTAACGACAAGTTCACTCCTGAGTTCTCTCGCGAGTGGTTTGCCGAGAAACTCAAGGGTGTTGATACAGGCGTTGTATCACACGAGGAGTTGCTTGAGGTTATTTTCAACCCAGCACTCTACTCTTCACGCCTCAATCAGACTGCTGGTGTGGATATGATTGCATCATCAGCCGGAAACTACTACGAGGGTCTTACTCAGGCTGAGGTAGAGAAGTTCTATAACAAGATGATTGACCCTAAGGACCCACGCCCTATCTCTTACGGCCTTAACTCTAAGCTTATAAAGAAGAACGGCAAGATTTTCGAGCAGACCTACAAGATTGGCGGTATGTACACCGAGGCTTTGGAGAAGGTTGTTTACTGGCTTGAGAAGGCTGAGGCTGTTGCTCAGGAGCCACTCAAGACTACCATCGGTCTTTTGATTAAGTACTACAAGAGCGGCGATTTGAAGGACTTTGATGCATTTAACATCTCTTGGGTAAAGGATACTCAGTCAAATGTTGACTTCGTTAACGGTTTTACTGAGACATACGGCGACCCACTCGGTTTCAAGGCATCTTGGGAGAGTGTTGTAAACTTCGTTGACAAGGCGGCTTGCGCTCGTACAAAGACTATCTCTGAGAATGCACAGTGGTTTGAGGACAACGCTCCAATTAAGCCTGAGTATCGCAAGCCTGTAGTTAAGGGCGTATCGGCTAAGGTTATTACCGTTGCAATGCTCGGTGGCGACTGCTACCCTGCTACTCCAATCGGTATCAACCTTCCAAACGCAGATTGGATCCGCAAGGAATATGGCTCAAAGTCAGTAACTATCGACAACATCACATACGCATACAAGAAGGCTGCTCAGGGCAATGGTTTTGCTGAGGAGTTCGTTCTTCGTGCTGACGACCGCGAGCGTATGGAGAAGTGGGGCAAGCTCTCTGATGACCTCCACACTGACCTCCACGAGTGCCTCGGTCACGGCTCTGGTCAGCTTGCACCAGGTACAACAGGCACAGAGCTCGGCTCATACTCTTCAACTCTTGAGGAGACTCGCGCAGACCTCTTCGCTCTCTACTACTTGGGCGATGAGAAACTCGTTGAGATTGGTCTTATCCCTACTCTCGATGTTGCAAAGGCTCAGTACGCATCTTATATTATGAATGGTATGATGACTCAGCTCTCTCGCATCGAACTTGGCAAGAATGTAGAGGAATCACATATGCGTAACCGCAAGATGATTGCAGAGTGGTGCTACGAGAAGGGTAAGGAGAACAATGTTATTGAGTGGATTGAGAAGGATGGCAAGAAGTATATCGTTGTAAACGATTTCGACGCACTCCGCAAACTCTTTGGCGATATGCTCTACGAGGTACAGCGCATCAAGAGCGAGGGCGACTATGAGGCTGGTAAGACTCTTGTTGAGAATTACGGTGTTACCGTTGAGCCAGAGCTTCACAAGCAGGTACGAGAGCGTTACTACGCACTCGGCATCGAGCCTTACGGCGGCTTTGTTAACCCAGAGTACCAGCTCGTTGAGAAGGATGGCGAGATTGTAGATGTAGTTGTGACATATCCTGCAAACTACACCGAGCAGCACCTGCTCTACTCTAAGGAGTACTCATTCCTCCCTTCAATCAACTAATCGATTGTTACAAATAATAAAACCAATAAGCCGAAGAGAAATCTTTGGCTTATTTTTGTTATCTTTGCGCTATGAAAGTTGCATTTACAGGACACAGGGAGTGTACAGTCGATATTAACGCACTTTTAGAAGCTATTGAGGTTCTATATAGGCAGGGTTACACCGTTTTTATGAGCGGTATGGCTGAGGGTTTTGATCTTGCGGCCGCAGAGGCTGTATTGCAACTTAAGGAACGTTGTGACGGGATTGAACTAATCAGTGTTATACCTTTCGAGGGTCATCGGGCGACAATGAGTACCCGCGACAAGATGCGTTACGATGCTATTTGCCTACAAGCCGACCAAATTGTGACGCTTGCCGATGGTTACTCTCATCAGGTCTATGCACAACGCAACGATTACCTAATTGATAACAGCGATATTGTGCTATGCTACTATTCGGGGCGCAAACGCAGCGGAACAGGGTACACGGTATGTCGGGGCTTGAAAAAGGGGCTGAAAGTTATAAATCTTTATGCTGACGGCGAGCAAATAACATTTTTTGGTCAATAAATGCAACAAGTAATCAAAAAAATCGTTATCTTTGGGCGATAAAGAGTTCAACAATTCAAACTATAAAAACACAACAATTATGAAAGAAGCTATTGCAATTCTCACAGGTGGTGGTCCAGCACCGGGTATGAACACCGTTGTAGGCAGTGTTGCTAAGACATTCCTTGCTAAAGGTTACCGTGTAATCGGTCTGCACTATGGATATTCGGGTCTTTTCAACCCAACCCCACGCTATGAGGATCTGGATTGGTTCAAGGCTGACTATATCTTCAACCAGGGTGGCTCTTACCTTACTATGAGCCGTTTTAAGCCAAAGGATTCAGACTTTGAGAACAACTTTAACCTCGCGTTCTTTACCGAGAACAACATCAAGTTGCTCGTAACCGTTGGTGGTGACGATACTGCTTCAACCGCAAACCGCATCGCTAAGTTCCTTGAGGCTAAGCAGTACCCTATCTCTAACATCCATGTTCCAAAGACTATCGACAACGACCTTCCGCTCCCTGCAGGTTCGCCTACTTTCGGCTACCAGAGCGCAAAGGAGGGTGGTACCGTTATCGGTCGCGCTGTATATAACGACGCTCGCACATCTGCAAACTGGTTTGTAGTTGCAGCTATGGGTCGTTCAGCAGGTCACCTTGCATTTGGTATTGGTTCTGCTTGCCACTACCCTATGATTGTTATCCCAGAGATGTTCAACAAGACTACAATCACCGTTGAGAAGATTGTAAACCTCGTTATTTCATCTATCATCAAGCGTCGTATTATGGGTATTGAGTACGGTGTTGCAATGATCTCTGAGGGTGTGTTCCACTC
>JAFNYE010000102.1 GCA_017383345.1 Alistipes sp.
AGCAGAAGGCCGGTAAGAAGCGTATGCGCCAAATTGGCCAGGTGCAGGTACCGCAGTCTGCCTTCCTTGCAGTATTAAAGATGGACTAAAATACTACTTAATAAATAGAAATAACAATGGCTAAAAGAACAATTATTGACCTGTTTGAGGAGTCGGTAGCCAAATATGGCGAAAAGACATTCCTTTTGGAGAAGTTGGACAAGCAGTTTGAGCCTACCACTTATGCTGCTGTCAAGGTAGAGGCGTTAAGGATTGGCGCAGGTCTTGCAGCATTGGGCGTAAAACCTAAGCAGACCGTTTCCATTCTGGCTGAGGGCTGTAACAATTGGATTATCTCGGAGCTTGGTTTGCTCTATGCCGGAGCAATATCTGTTCCGCTCTCGATCAAACTTGAGGAGGCTAACGACCTTCTTTTCCGTTTGCGTCACGCCGATGTAACCACCATTTTCGTTTCTAAGTACCAGCTTCCAAAGATTCGCAAAATCAAGGATCAACTTCCACTTATTGAGCGCATTATTGTCTTCCACGACGATGTTACTCTTGAGGACAAGGAGATGACCTTGACTTCGGTTAAGGAGTTGGGTGACAAGCACTTGGCAGAGCATCGTGAGGAGTTTATGGCTATCAGTGCAGCGCTCAAGAACGACGACTACGCAACCATTACCTACACCTCAGGTACTACCGCAGACCCTAAGGGCGTAGTGCTTACACACCGCAACTATACTGCCAATGTAGAGCAGGCGCTTACCCGCATCTCAATTCCGTCAACATATCGCACACTGATCATCCTGCCACTTGACCACTGCTTTGCGCATGTATGTGGCTTCTATATTATGATTGCCTGCGGTGCAGCTGTTGCTACTACTCAGGTGGGTGCAACACCTATGATGACGCTGCGCAACATTCCGCTCAATATCCGCGAGGTTAAGCCTCACTTCCTGCTCTCAGTTCCTGCACTTGCAAAGAACTTCCGCAAGAATATCGAGAGTTCAATCAAGAGCAAGGGTGCTGCTACCGAGAAACTCTTCAAGTTCGCCCTCAAGGTGTGCTACGAGTACAATCAGGACGGCTATACAAAGGGTCGCGGCTGGCGCTTTATCCTCAAGCCTTTGGTGGCATTGTTTGACAAGATTTTGTTCAGCAAGGTGCGTGAGGCCTTTGGTGGCGAGTTGCAGTTCTTTGTTGGAGGTGGCGCATTGCTTGACTCTGAGCTTCAGCGCTTCTTCTACGCTGTAGGTATGCCTATGTATCAGGGCTACGGTCTTAGCGAGGCAACACCTATCATCTCAACCAACTCTTTGGGCAAGGGCAACCACCGCTTTGGTTCGTCTGGTAAGCTCATTGAGCCGCTTGATATCAAGATTATGGATAACGACGGCAATGTCCTCCCTGTAGGTGAGAAGGGCGAGATTGTAATCAAGGGCGAAAATGTAATGGCAGGCTATTGGAAAAACCCTTCAGCTACAGCCGAGACTGTTAAGGACGGATGGCTCTATACAGGCGATATGGGCTATATGGGCAAGGATGGTTTCCTCTATGTCTTGGGTCGTTTCAAGAGCCTTTTGATTGCCTCAGACGGCGAAAAATATAGTCCAGAGGGTATGGAGGAGGCTATGGTTGACAAGTCACCTTATATCGACCAGATTATGATTCACAACAATCAAAACCCTTATACTATCGCGCTTGTAGTCCCTAATGGCGATGCTCTCAAGGCTGCCGTTGCTACAGCTGAGGATAAGGCTAAGGCTGCCGCAGATATCCTTCTTGCCGAGGTTGAGAAGTACCGCACAGGCGGCGTCTATGCTGACGAGTTCCCAGACCGCTGGCTCCCTGCAGCACTCGCTATCGTTGACGAGCACTTCACCGAGCAGAATGGCCTTGTAAACAGCACAATGAAGGTTGTCCGCAATAAGGTCGAGACCTACTTCAAGTCACGCATTGACTACTGCTACACCGCTGAGGGTAAGATGCTCCACAACGAGCAGAATATCGCCTCATTGACTAAGGTGTTGAAGTAGAATAATAGGGGAGGGCCACCTCCCCACTACGCGGCAGTAGCTCAGTGGTAGAGCATCGGCTTCCCAAGCCGAGGGTCACGGGTTCGAGCCCCGCTTGCCGCTCTTAAAGGATAGCAATACGCTATCCTTTTTTTATTGACACCCCTACAAACTACAACCCGTGACCCTCTACACCCCTTCCAGGGGTTAGGGGGTGTAAATACTATCTGCAACGCAGTTGCACGGGTTCGAGCCCCGCTTGCCGCTCCTAAAGGATAGTAATACGCTATCCTTTTTTTTATTGACACCCCTACAAACTGCAACCCGTGACCCTCTACACCCCTTCCAGGGGTTAGGGGGTGTAAATACTATCTGCAACGCAGTTGCACGGGTTCGAGCCCCGCTTGCCGCTCTTAAAGGATAGTGATACACTATCCTTTTTTTATTGACAATACATCTAACTACAACACAACAAAAATAGGGAAGAGTAACCTTCCCTATAAAAGTCTAATAACAAGCCTTTTACTCCAACTTTATTGTCACATCGGAGTAGGCATAGCTTAATCCTTTGCGCGGAGAACGATAGAAGCCACCCGTGTAGATTGTCTTTGTCACTCCTTCCGATGTTACAGTCAGCGAGTCGTCGCTAATGCCTATAACCTTAACCACAGGCAAGTCTGAACAATGACCAGCAATGTTCATTCCGACTTTGAGTTCACGGCGTCTATATTGCTTAGGATAGGAGTCAGACGACACAAAACCAGAATTGACACAATCCACAGAACCGCATACACGGCAACACTCCCATTTTACACCCTTTTGCTCATCCATAGTTTTTCGTTTTTGATTTATAGAGACAAAAATAGACTTAGAACTAATATATAGAGTTCAATAACATCGCCAAACGCAATCCTCCCGCCAAAATACGCTCCTCGATACGAGGGGTGTAGTAATTGAGGTAGTAGTACCATAGTTTTGCATTTTTAGGCGAGGCGAGATATATATCTTGTGCCAGCTTGTGACTCTCCTCAAGCCAATCCACAGGTGTTCCTGTAGCAAGTTGCGCCTTACGCTCAGTTGGGCAGTACTTATCGAGTTGCTGCTGCCATTCGGTATAACTCCAGCGGTGACTATCCTCGACGATGCGTGTATCCCATAGCGTGTGGAGTTTCATCTTCTCACCAAAGTACTTGACCTCCACCAAATTACCGCCCAAATCACTCAAACGGCCTGCGTGCATAGGTGCGTGAATGTCGCCTACAAGGTGTATCAGGAATTTAAGGCGTACACTCTCCTGCTCGGCTGTAAGTTTGCCGCTCTTGAGTTCAGCAACAAGTTCGTTGATAGCCGTAACCACATCGCCCTTTGGATTTTTGGTCATCGTGGCGTAGGTGTAGCCCTTATC
>JAFNYE010000103.1 GCA_017383345.1 Alistipes sp.
CGTAGGCGTGCAGCAGGCAACACATAAGATGGCAGCACACTTCCCTAACAATTGCAAGTGCGTTGACCTTCGCGCCGTAAATGGCTTTAACGACCAGACATATATGCCTAAGCTCTACTACGCGCCAGATAATACTGGCCAATGCCACCCTAACCAAAAGGCAATGGCTTACATCGGCGAAAAGATATACAAAGAGCTTGGAGATTGGTTGGAAGAGTAATTGTTACACAGCAATTAAAAGTCCCTGCCAGATGGGGAGCTAACGCTGAGTTATTAAAACAGCGAAGGGCCGTACGAAAGTACGACCCTTTGCAGTTTTTAGAGTTAGCAGCACCTTACGCCACCTTATCACAATAAAATTTAGTTCTTCTTAGGCTTCGGCGCCAAAATCATATTCATCTTCTTACCCTCAAGCGTAGGCATAACCTCAACTTTTGCTATCTCCTCGAGGGCGGTAGCGAAGCGGAGAAGAAGGATTTCACCCTGCTCCTTAAAGACGATACTACGGCCACGGAAGAATACATAAGCCTTAACTTTTGCGCCCTCCTTAATGAAGTTCTCAGCGTGGCGAAGCTTGAAGTTGAAGTCGTGATCGTCGGTCTGCGGACCAAAACGAATCTCCTTAATAACCACCTTTGTCTGCTTTGCCTTAATCTCCTTCTGCTTTTTCTTCTGCTGATAGAGGAACTTCTGGTAGTCAACAATGCGACACACAGGAGGCTCAGCATTTGGAGAGATCTCGACAAGATCGAGCTCCATCTCGTCAGCCAAAGCGATAGCTTTAGCAATAGGGAGTACGAGGTTTGGCTCGACATTATCGCCTACCACGCGCACGGTTGGTGCGGTGATTTCGTTATTGATGCGGTTAGGGTTCTCCTTTACAGGACGACGACCGCGGTTTTGATTGCCCTGCGCATTATTATTATTCTGCGGGCGAGGGGTAAATGGTTTGAAACCAGCCATTTAGGATGAATAAAAGTTGTTAAAAATTTGGTTAATTATAGCTCTAAGGGCTGCTGTTACACAGCCCTTATATATTACGAAAATCTACTACAATTTGTTCGCCTCAATCTCAGCATTTACCAAATTGTGCATATACTCGCAGTACTGCTCAAGGGTCATTGCGCCCTTATCACCCTCGCCTTGTGCGCGGACTGACACGCTGCGCTCAGCGGCCTCCTTCTCACCCACGATGAGCAGGTAAGGGATACGCTTGAGCTCGTTGTCACGAATCTTACGGCCAATCTTCTCGTTGCGGTCGTCAATCTGAGCGCGAACATCGTGCTGATTGAGGTACTCAACAACCTCCTCGGCGTATGCGTTGAACTTCTCAGAGATAGGCAAAACAACGCACTGGTCAGGAGAGAGCCAGAGTGGGAACTTACCGGCAGTATGCTCCAAAAGCACAGCCACAAAGCGCTCCATAGAGCCAAATGGCGCACGGTGAATCATAATAGGACGGTGGAGCTTATCGTCTGCACCCTTATAGGTCAAGTCGAAACGCTCAGGCAGGTTGTAGTCCACCTGAATAGTACCGAGCTGCCAGCTTCTGCCAAGCGCATCCTTAACCATAAAGTCGAGCTTAGGGCCATAGAAAGCAGCCTCGCCTGTCTCTACAACGGTATTAAGACCCTTCTCCTTACAAGCCTGGATAATAGCATTCTCTGCCTTCTCCCAATTCTCGTCCGAGCCGATGTACTTAGATGTATTCTCAGGGTCACGGAGCGAAATCTGCGCTGTATATTTGTCAAACTTAAGGGTGCGGAAGATGTATAGAACGATGTCGATAACCTTCTCAAACTCCTCAAGCAACTGGTCCGGACGCACAAAGAGGTGTGCATCGTCCTGAGTAAACGAACGAACACGGGTAAGACCGTGAAGCTCGCCCGACTGCTCGTAACGATATACTGTACCAAACTCGGCAAGACGAACAGGCAGATCCTTATATGAGCGTGGCTTGCTGCGGTAAATCTCACAGTGGTGAGGGCAGTTCATAGGCTTAAGCAGATACTCCTCGCCCTCAAATGGGGTGTGGATAGGCTGGAACGAATCCTTACCGTACTTAGCATAGTGACCCGAGGTTACATAGAGGTCCTTGTTACCGATATGCGGGGTGATAACCTGCTGATAGCCGTGCTGCTTCTGAATTTTACGCAAGAAACGCTCCAGACGGTCACGCAACTCAGCACCCTTAGGCAACCAGAGAGGCAAACCCTGACCTACACGCTGCGAGAAAGTGAAGAGCTCAAGCTCCTTACCGAGCTTACGGTGGTCGCGCTTCTTAGCCTCCTCAAGCATAAGCAGATACTCGTCAAGCATAGACTTCTTAGGGAACGAGATACCGTAGATGCGGGTGAGCATCTTGTTCTTCTCATCACCACGCCAATAAGCACCGGCAACAGAGGTCAACTTGATAGCCTTGATAAAGCCCGTGTGAGGGATATGCGGACCACGACACAAATCGGTAAATGCGCCGTTGGTATAGAACGAGATAGTACCATCCTCAAGAGCCGAAATAAGCTCTACTTTATACTCGTCACCCTTCTCGGTGAATGTCTTGAGTGCGTCAGCCTTAGCCACCTCGGTGCGAACAAGGGTCTCCTTGTTGCGGGCAAGCTCAGCCATCTTAGCCTCAATCTTTGGAAGGTCAGACTCAAGGATAGGTGTCGGACAATCTACATCGTAGTAGAAACCCTGCTCAATAGCCGGACCGATACCGAACTTAATGCCCGGATAGAGGGCCTCCAAAGCCTCAGCAAGCAGGTGTGAAGATGTGTGCCAGAAGGCGTGCTTACCCTCAGCGTCATCCCACTTAAAGAATTTGATAGAGCAGTCGCTCTCGATTGCGCGTGACAAATCTACAGTCACATCATCTATCGAAGCAGCCAAGCAGTCCGCAGCTAAACGAGGGCTGATACTCTCGGCAACCTGATAGGCAGTTGTTCCCACAGCAAACTCTCTTACAGAGCCATCGGGAAAGGTTACTTTAACCATAGTGTGTTTAATTTTTTTAATTGTTATTATTTGCACCTTCGCAGCTCCACAATAACGAGACGGATTACTGCTCAGCTGTGCCTCTATTTATTATATAGATTCTTTTATCTGCAAATATTACGCTTCGTCAGGAATATCCTTGAGCGAGATAGATACATCTCTGCCCTTCTCGCGCTCAAAACGCTCCAACGGGTTGCGGCTCCAACGGGCAAAAGCCTCACGACAACGCACCGCGTCAATGGCTGCATAAATGGCATTTCGCATTGACTGCGCATCGGCAATACCCTTACCGGCAATGTCGTATGCTACGCCGTGGTCAGGCGAGGTGCGAACAACATCCAAACCGGCAGTGTAGTTGACACCATCGGGCGAGAGAGTCTTAAACGGAGTAAGACCCTGATCGTGATACATAGCCAACACAGCATCATACTTGGCAAAGTTGCCACTTGCAAAAAGACCGTCAGCCGCAAATGGGCCAAAGGCGAGAACTCCATCCTCAAAAGCCTGATTTACAGCAGGACGGATGATGTTATTCTCCTGCTCGCCCAAAAGGCCACCATCGCCCGCGTGAGGGTTGAGAGCAAGCACAGCGATACGAGGCTCCACAATGCCAAAATCGGCCTTCAGAGTGTCACGCAAAGCCTTAATCTGCTCTACAAGAGTCTGCTGCTCCAAAGTCTGAGCCACCTGCTCCACAGGGATATGCACCGTAGCCAACGCTACACGCAACACCTCGGAACACATAATCATCATAGCCTTACCCTCAGCCTTAGCCTCAAAAAACTCGGTATGACCCGTAAAACCAAAGCCCACAGCGTCCATACTCTGCTTGCATATCGGAGCTGTAACTACAGCCGCAATATCGCCCGCATTAAGGTCTGCCACCGCAGCCTCAAGAGCCGCCACAGCAGCCTTAGCCGCATCCTCAGAGGGTTGACCCGCCGAAACCTTCAGCTCCTTCTCACCCACCTCTACGAGGTTTACAGCGCCGTGACGCGCCTGCGCAGCCGAAGCGCAGAGATGAAAACGAACAGGCTCAACATCCTCGCCCAAACGCGATGAGTAAAACTCGGCACAATGACGATTGCCATATATCACGGGAGTACACAACTCCAACATAGTGGCATTAGAGAAGGCCTTGAGTATCACCTCCCAACCAACGCCATTGGTGTCGCCCTGCGTAACTCCTATCTTTATTCTGCTATCAAACATTATCTCAATAGTTTAAGATACAAAGGTAAAAAAAAGAATGCAGACTCACAAATTTTTTTTCAGTAGCTTGCAGCATCTGCCCCACAAAAACAAAAAGACCCCAAATGAGGCCTTTTATAGAGGGTGCATACACCGTTGTAGCGGAACATTATTATAATTCACATTGAAAGTTGTAATCCTTGTTATAATGGAGGGTGCATACACCCTAAGGTGCGTAAGTAGCTATATACAAGCCTATTACAGCGCATTTCCATTATAAAAATCGCTATTCTCAACGCACAGTTGTGCCAAAGAACGAGTTTGATAATGCAAATATAACAAAAGTTGCACAAAAAAGCA